>JBIOJM010000035.1:0-46836 GCA_044450785.1 Isosphaerales bacterium | reverse complement strand
CTCCCGGGGCCTGGCCTCATTGACCGTAAGGCGACGGCCGTCGTGCTCATGGTCGTTAAGCGCATCGATTGCCGCCCTCGCTTCGTTGTCGCTGCTCATCTCGATGAACCCGAAGCCCTTGCTCCTGCCTGTGTCGCGGTCGGAGATGACCTCCGCGCTCTCAACGCTGCCGTACTGAGAAAACAGTTGTTCCAGGTCGGAGCTGCTCACCCGGTAAGTGAGATTTCCGACGTACAGTTTCTTACCCACCATCAATCTCCTGAGACCAGAGTGTCGCGACCCATCGATCACTCTCCGGGTCGTATCCGAATAGACCGACCGGGCGGCCCAGTGGGTGGAAAGGCGAGAGAGGCAAGCGAAAAGATACCGGGAGGGATCTACGACACGCACTCGTTCGGTTTCCAACCGTCGCTCAGTATAATACAGAGAAGTTCGGGACGGGTAGACCGAATTCCGGCAAATCGTCGTCTTTTTGGGAGACCGCCCTCTTGCACTTTGTCGGAGGGATCCGCACTCCAGGATGAGGCTCAGACGGGAAGTCTCGACGGCCGGTCGATGCCGTACACGACGACAGGGTGGCCCATGACCTCGGTGTATCCTTGCGTGCGCATGCCCAGGCGAAGCGCGACGGCGATGGAAGGGCCGTTATCCGGATCGATCAGGCTGATGACGCGCGCTTGCCGGAGCTCGGTGAAGGCGTACTCCAGGGCCATCAGAGCCGCCTCGGTGGCATAGCCTCGGCCCCAGAAGCCGCGGCGGAGCGCCCAGCCGATTTCCAGGCCGGGCCAACCCTCGGGCTGCCAGCAGCCGACCCGGCCGGTCAAAAGCCCGGTGCCGCGCTCTTCGACGGCCCAAAGGCCGAAGCCCCGGAGCTGCCAGTGACCCACCACCAGCGCCATGTGCCGCCAGGCTTCGGCGCGGGTCATGAGGCGGCCATCCCCCAGGAAGCGCATCACGTCCCGATCGCCGCACATCTCGGCGTAAGCGTCCAGGTCCGACTCACGGAACATCCTGAGCAAGAGTCGCTGGGAGGCGAGGGTGTGCATGGACCGAATCCCGGAAAAGCCCCGCCTCCAAGTCGCGATCGGCGCCGGCTACACGGTCTCGGGCTGAGCTTTGCGCATCGGCCAGGGGCGAGGAATCTTCTGCTTGATCTCCTTCCAGACCGCCTCGCGGACGCGAGCACCACTCTCCTTGACGATTCCGGAGAGAAGCCGCGCCGCTTGGGCGGTCGCGGCGCGCCGGACTTGCGCCCTGGGCTCTGCAACCAGCGACCCACAATAGTCCTTGGCGATGATCCCGACTCGCAGGGTCAGGAAGGCGTTGGCACTGCCGGAGAGCAGCGAGTTGATCAGGATGGAAGTGAGGACCTGGAAACCCGGGATCACCCCACCCACCGCACCCAACGTCCCTGCCACCACGGGCTGAATCATCTGGTGCAGCTCCAGATCATCGAGCTCACCGGCGACGAACGACGTGGCGGCAACGTTGGCATAAAGATGCGTCATTTCGCGGAGAGATGGCCGTTGATAATAGAGGTGGGCAATCCGCCAGACCATGCGGGATTGGGCAGCCAGGACGAGCAGAGCGTCCAGCCGGCCGCTCTGGGAGACGGCCGTCGTCAGGAAGACCGTCGTCGCCATCTGCTTGACAATCGCATCGGCGTCGTCATCCAAGATCCGCAGCGCGTCCTCGATGTTCCGGCGGTCGATCGGCCGGATGGAGGCGAGCCGGACATGCGGGTTGCTCGCCAGCCGATCGCCCAACCGCTTGAGGTGAACGGCGAACTCCGGGCTCGACTCGCTCGCCGGCGGCTTGAGTGGTTTCGGCATGCGGAGCACGATCACGATCGGCACGCCGATCATTCCCCCGTAGGCGATCAAGAGACCCCAGAGCGTCACCGTCCCCAAGGCCGGATGGACCTCCTTGGCGAGCTGGACCACCCCGGCTGTCTGGTTGACAACCACCACCACGAAGCTGAGGACGACCAGGCCACTCGCCAGGATCGCCAGTTTTTTGAGCGTCTTATTCATTGACCTCGATCCCGGTCAAACCTCGGCCCGCACGCCAAAACAGCCTGCTCTCCCCCTTCTGATCCATTCGTAGCGAGCACGCGAAATATTAGGGGGATTCTGAAAAGTGAACCCTCGCGGCACCTGACGAGGACACGACGGGGCGACATCTTACACGAAGTGCGCTGCCAATGCGCGATCTCACCAAGAATGAGCGATCGACTCCCTTCATTTCGGCGACTTGGCCGTTGTGCCGGGCGGCTTCTTGAGGAAAGGGACCGGCTTCAACTCCAGCTTCTTGATCGACTGAAGGTAAGCGAGCACACGCTCGGCCTCTTTCCCGCCCACCTGGGCAGGGAAGTGATGCGTCAACCCGTGCGGGCATTTTGCGACTATAAGCTTGGGCTGGTGGGTTAGAAACGACTCGACCGCGTGGAGCTGGCCCATCATGGCGGCGCAGAATATGTCAATCCGAGCCCCCTTTTCGAGGAGGAACTCGACGATGTCTCGCCGGCCCATGTGAGATGCCCCACCCAGCCCGGTTTCCCAGTCACCGTGACCCCAGTCCATCGTCGCATTGAGCAAGGCCGGCTCCCCTTCCAGCAGCTTCTTCACCATGTCGAGCTCGGAGTGGGCGTAGATGACGAAGTCCTGCACGAGCTGGCGGTTGATCTGTGGCTTCTTCCACGACGGCTTGAACCCCGGCGGCGGGTAGTTGCGTTCGAAAGAAGCCTCGGTCGGGCCGCGGGGAGCCTCCGGTGTGTCGCCTTTCGGCTTGCCATCGGCCACCTGAAGATCGGCTGCGGAGGCGAGCACCAGCCCCGCGGTCACGGTGCTGAATGAACGGCGGGAAATCGAGTCGGGCATGGTCGGTTCCTTCGGTCGAAAAACGGCGTGTCAGCCGATCGCGCGGTTGAACGCCCGCTGATGGACGTCGTACGCCTGCTGTCGAACGAGATCGCTCAGCGGCCGGGCCCGCCGAAGAGCGCCGATTATAGCACAGAATCCGCCGTGGTGGGTCGGGCATTCTGTAGCGCCGGATTAGATGCGCGATCATCTCGCCGCCAACGGAATCTCCAAGAACGCCGGACCGCGCTGATCTCCGCCGCCGCCACCGGCAAGATCGATGTGCGCGGGTTGGCGGAATCGGAGGCCGTATGAAATCTGAGCGGAGTGGCGCTAGCCACCGGTGTGTTGGGATCACCGGCCGCTAGCGCCGTGCCGGTCACGGGAACGTCAACCCCGATGAGCGTGCACCGCGAAATCCACGTCGACTGAAAGGACATGCACTTCAGAGTCCGGGAGGGAGAGGAACGTCATACTCGGCCGTATCGCAAAACGTTGCGCCGACAACGCAACGAGTGATCGTTGGGACGCACTCACTACAATCGGCCCCGATTCGGCAGATTCGACTTCTTCATCGGTTTTTCCATTTGTCGATTCTCATGTCCGGGCTCAACCCTACGGAATCCCTCCATCAACCCTCGCGTTTTTTCGGCGAGGGGTTGAGGCTCAGCCGTTCGAGACGCCCGATGAGGTCAGTCGACAACCGCCCTACGCAGAAACCGAGAAGCAGCGCAATGTCACGTTAACGAGCGGAACTCTGACCTGATGGACAGCACTTGCCTGTCCACCGCTGTAATAGTTGTAGTCTGCCCCATGGGGGTCGTATGACGCGCCGGCAAACAACGCCCATCCGTCGATCTCGTCGGAAACCTGTCGAAGGTATCTGAGCCATGTCCCTTTTAATCCTCCTTTGTCTTCCATCGCGCGATGGGCCGTATTGATCACGACTCTGGGGGCAAGATTGCTCAGCACTTCCTTGACGACCGGGCTGAAGATTTCGCCACAGCAGAGGAGCCCGACCCGTAGTCCGCCGACCGAATGGACTCGGAATTCCTCTTGCGCATCTTCTCTCCGAACGGCCCTACCTTCAGCACCAGTCCATGAAGTTTGCTGCACAGGCCGGCCGAGGATTGAGCGGCCCAGCATCACGACGCCGTACGACAGTTTAAGATGTCTGCGCGACGGTCCAAAATCATAGGCATCGACTGTTGTTGCAAGAGTGACCTTTACTCCCGCGTCGAAGACTGCCTCGGCCAGTTCCTGCATTGCGCTGGGACTGTACGAGTCGATGGCAAAGTATCCTGCCGGCAGGGCGAGGAGGTCGACTGACTGCCCTGTGACGCTCTCCATGCTACTTACGGCCGCCGGCACCCAGGCGAGTGCGGTGGAAGCGTGCTCGGGGCGATAGCCGGGGCATTCTCCGGTCTTGGGAATCACCGCAGTGGCGATCAAAAAGTCTCGTGCCATTGGTCGTGCTTCATGTCGTGTAATCGGCGTTGAGCCGGATGTACTCGGCGGTCAGGTCGCAGGTCCAGAACCGGACCGCGGCGGAGCCGCACCTCAGCATCAGCCGAAGATGGACGTCTCGCTCGCTCTTGATGGATTGCGACAGGTTGGCGGCGTCGAAGGGGACGGGCATGCCGTCCTCATAGACCGGTACGTCGTTAATCGAGAGCGAAAGCTCCTCCTCGCGGAAGGACACGCCGGCGTAGCCGGCCGCCGAGACGATCCGTCCCCAGTTGGGGTCCGCCCCATGGATGGCCGTCTTCACGAGCGGGCTGTCGGCGACGGCCCGCGCGATGGCACGGGCGTCTTCGAAGTGGGAACAGCCCTCGACGTCAATCGTGATGAAGTGAGTCGACCCCTCGCCGTCGGCGGCGATCGCACACGCCAACGTTTCGCACGCGGAGCGGACCATACCGGCAAAGGCCGCCAGCTCCTCGCCCCTCAAGATCGGTTCGGTTCCGGCCGTGCTCGAGAGCAGGAGGACCGTGTCGTTCGTGCTGGCGTGGCCCTCGACCGACAGGCAGTTGAACGAACGGTCAACGGCGGCGGCCAGGATATCCTGGAGCTCGTTCGCCCAGACCGGTGCGTCGGTCAGGAGGAACCCGAGCATGGTCGCCATCCGCGGGCCGATCATGGCGGCGCCCTTGGCCAGGCCCAGGAGCGTCACGGCACGGCCGGCATTGGTTTGACGGAACGAAACAATCTTGGGCCGCGTGTCGGTCGTCATGATCGCCGCGGCGGCGTCCTGGAAGCCAACCGCGTTCGGCGAGAGCCCGGCCACGGCCTGCTCGATCCCCGCCTCGATGCGGTCCATCGGGAGCTGGTGCCCGATGACTCCGGTCGAGGCGACGAGGACCTGCTCCGGGCGACAGCCCAGGAGCGCCGCGGCGTGGGCGGCCGTGCGCGCGGCGTTTTCCAGCCCGGTGGCGCCGGTGGCGGCGTTGGCGTTGCCCGAATTGATCACGACGGCGCGGACCTCCTCGGAAGGGAGCTGCTCCCGGCACCATTTCACCGGCGCGGCACAGACCCGGTTGGTCGTGAAGGTCCCGGCCGCCGCGGAAGGCTCATCGGTCGCCAGAACGGCCAGGTCCAGCGTCCCTGATGCCTTCAACCCCGCCTTGACGCCGCTGGCGCGGAAGCCGCGCGGGATGGCCAATGTCGCGCCGTCGCTCATGGGAATCGACTCCTTGATGAAGACCCGGCCGAGCTCACCCAGTTGCGGGCCTGACACCTCAAGGACTTCTCAGGTTCATGGAAATCATCGGGCCGTGTAGCCGCCGTCGATGAAGAGAGTGGCGCCGGTCATGAAGCTCGACGCCTCGGAAGCGAGAAAGACAGCGGCAGGGCCCAGCTCGACCGGGTCGCCCCAGCGGCCCAAGGGGACGTTGGCCTCCATCTGGGCGCAGGCGACCGGGTCGTTCAAGAGCGGCGTGTTGATCTCGGTGGCGAACGGGCCGGGGCACAGGGCGTTGACATTGATCCCGTCCTTGGCCCACTCCAGTGCCAGCGTCTTGGTCAGGAGGGTCAGCCCCCCTTTGCTGGAGGCATAGGGCGTTCGACCCGGCAACGAAATCTCGCCCAGCATGCTCGAGACGTTGATCACCCGGCCCCACTTCTGCCGCTTCATCACACCCGCGACGGCGCGGCAGCAGAGCCAAGGGCCCTTGAGGTTGGTGTCGACCACCGCGTCCCAGTCGTCCTCACTGAGCTCCTCGATCGGCCCGCGGATGTTGACGCCCGCGTTGTTCACCAGGATGTCGATCCGTCCCAGCGAATCGAGCACCCGGGCGACCATGGCCTCGACCGATTCGCGGATGGTCACATCGGCGGCCAGGCCGATCGCTTTCCTTCCCGAAGTCCGCCCGATGACCTCCGCGGCGCGCGCGGCATTTTCGACCTGGCGGGCCGTGAGCACCACGTCCGCGCCGGCTGACGCCAAGGCATCGGCGATCGCCCGGCCCAGGCCCCGGGCGCCCCCCGTCACCAGGGCCACCTTGCCATCGATCCGAAACCGGTCGAGAACGCCACCGCTCATGTCGGACTCTCGTTCGTTGATCTTGCGAGCCTGGGATCATCCCTTCCGTCCGCCTCAGCCTATCCGAACAAATCGATCCGCGAAACCCTGCCACGTACACGCGTCATTCCGATCCCGGTCGGTTCACGGGATTTTCTGATAATTCAGGGGCTCTGTGTGACTGACGTAACATCTGGGGAAACATTAGGTTCTGGGAGAATTGAGCCACTGGGAAATTTGGAGAAACTTCTTGAAGGTCACTCTCGGAATCAGACGAAGTTTAGGAGTGAGTAGGCGGTCCCGAGCTTGAGGCGGAGCCTCGGAGCCAGGGTACCGATGTGCACCGAAGTTGGTCGGGATGATTTGTGGAGCGTCCGATGTTGAGAAAACTGCTGTCGGTCGCGCTTACGGCCCTGGGAGTAGGGCTGGGCGTGACCGAGCACCCGGCGCAGGGAGCGAGTTACGCGGGTGGTGCATCGTATCGAATCTGTCCCGTGCCCCAGGAATGTTGCGGGCACACCCAATATCAACTCCAGCGTCAGACGGTCCTCCAGAACGTCCAGGAGACCGTTTACGACACCCAGCAGGTCCCGGTCGTGCGGACCGTCTACGAGACGGTCTTGCAACCGAGGACCATCACAACGGTGAGGGACGTCGTCGAACAGCAGGTTCGCGACGAACCGTATACGATTCAGCGGCCGGTCTATCGCACGGTTCAGCGGGAGGTCCATTACACGGTTCAGCGACCGGTGACCCGGACCGTCTGGAAGGATGTGAGCTACACGGTCACTCGACCGGTGCGTGAAACGCACTGCGAGAGCAGGCCGTACACGGTTTGTCATCCCGTTCGAGAAACCTCGTTCAAGACGTGCGCGTACAACGTCAGCCGGCCGGTGCGGGAGGTGTCTTACAAGGACGTCTGCTACACGGTCTGCCGGCCCGTCCAGGAAACCGTGTTCAAGACGGTCAGCTATACCGTCTGCCGGCCCGTGCAGGAGACGTGCTACAAGACCTGCGTCTACACGGTCTGCCGGCCCGTGCAGAAGGTCCGCACGCGGTGCGTGCCCTACACGGTCCAGGTTCCCGTGCAGCAAACCGTCATGCAGTGCCAGGCCGACACCGAGATGGTGCCGGTCCGCCAGTGCGCCTACAAACAGGTGGCGTACACGGTTTGCCGGCCGGTCCGCGAGACCATCCTGCAAGAATGCCGCTACACGGTCCAGGTTCCGGTCCGCCGCACCGAGCTGCGCACCTGCACGTACACGGTGTGCCGGCCGGTTCGCGAGACCGTCCTGCAAGAATGCCGCTACACGGTCTGCCGGCCCGTGCAGAGCACCACGTACAAGACGGTCACCAAGACCTGCTACCAGACGGTCGCCGAGACCGGCTGCCGCGAGATCTGCGAGACCGTCTGCGTGCCGAAGACCGTGATGAAGACCGTCACGCGCTGCTACAACGAGGCGGTCGTCGAGCGCTACTACGTTCCCGGCAAGTCGGTATGTATCAATGGATGCCTCTACCAGTGCCCCGGCACCTGGTGCGAGAGGACCGTTTGCTGCCCGCGCACCGTCGTCGAGAACGTGTGCTGCACGGTCTACGAGTCCCAGGTGGTCCGCAAACAGGTCCCGGTGACCGTCTGCAAGCGGGTCCCCTACACCGTGTGCGAGCAAGTTCCGGTCACCACCTGCCGGTTGGTCGCCGAGGAATGCGTCAAGCAGGTCCCGGTGACCACTTGCCGGATGGTGAGCGAGACCTGCGTCAAGCAGGTGCCGGTGACCGTCTGCGAATATGTGACGCAAGAGTGCGTCAAGCAGGTCCCCCGCACGGTCTGCAAGACCGTCCAGGAAACGTGCTACAAGACCGTCCCCTACACCGTCTGCACGATGCAGCCCCGTACGGTCATGCGGCGCGTTCCCGTCACCGTCACCAAGATGTGCCCGAAGACCGAGTATCGGCAAGATCCCTACACGGTCACGGAATACGTCCCGGAGAAGTGCACGAGGCAGGTGCCGTACACGGTCACCCGGACGATCCGCGAATGTCAGTCCAAGCAGGTGCCGTGCACCTTCACGCGAATGGTGCCTCAAACTTGCGTCAAACGCGTGCCGGTGACCACCTGCCGCATGGAAACCCAGACTTGCTACAAGCAGGTGCCGGTGACCACCTGCCGCATGGTGAGTCAGACCTGCTTCAAGCAGGTGCCGGTGACCACCTGCCGCATGGTCTCAGAACCGTGCGTCAAGCGGGTCTGCCAGACGATCTGCGAGACGGTGACCGAGCCCTGCGTCAAGATCGTGCCGGAGACCATTTGTGAGACGCAGACGATCCAATGCGTGCGGAAGGTGTGTTACAAAACCTGCCGGCAGGTCGTCGAACCGAAGACGATCTGCTGCCCGGTGACCGTCGCGCACCAGGTGACCGACTACAAGACGATCTGCGTGCCGCGGATGGTCTGCAGGCAGGTGCCCGTCGAGGTCTGCGTCAAGGTCCCGGTCGTGTTCCACTGTCCGCCGGTGGTCCTTCCTTCGGCCCAAAGCGTGCTGGCGTCAAGTCAGTCGGTACCCTTCACCACGGTGCCGCCTTGCGACCCATGCGACAGCCATTACCCGATCCTCGGCCGGAAGTTCAGCCTTTTCCACTGAGCCAGGCCATGAGCAGCTTGGCCCGCACAGGGGCCAAGAGTCCACAGTATCCCTGACAGGAAAACGCCCCCGGCAGTGGAAGCCGGGGGCGTTTTCGTTTGGGCGGTGGCGGCCAGCCACGCAAAAGGGCGTGGCTTTGCCGGGCTTTTGCAACCGATATAATGCAGAGAAGTGACGGATTCTCTTCTATTCCCCTGGTTCGGCTTCCCTCTCCGCCGCGTCGTCATCGTTGTCCTCGACGCCGAAATCCTCCGCCAGCATCCCGGGGATGTCGCGTGCCCCGTGCAACACCCGCAGCACTTCGATTCCGCCGGGGATAGGCCGGTAGAAAACCAGATACACTCGGAAGCGCGAGACGGGAAAGTAACGCAGTTCGGCATAGAGCGGCTCATCCGGCTCGTAGCGAGTGCCGATGCCGGGCATGCGGGCCAATCGCTGAAAGGTCGCCTCGGCCTGGGCAAGGAAGTGGCGTGCGGTGGGCAAGGTGCCGTGGCGGGCGTAGTAATAGAAGACGTCCACGAGGTCCTGCCGTGCCGGACGAAGCTTGTTGATAACGAGGCTCATCGGCGGGATTGTTCGTGTGCCAGGCGTTCCAGTGCTTCGTGTTCGATGGAATCCCAATCTTCACGGGTCATGGGGGTGGCGGGTGCGCTCTCCAGGGCCTCGCGGAATTTGGCTTCCAGTTCGCGTTTGGCGCGCCGCTTCTGGGCGTCCCGGATGAGGGCACGCAGATACTCGCTGGCCGAGGCATAGCCCTCCTGGGCCATCTGAGCCTCGACAAATGCCTTCATTTCGTCGGGTACGGAGATGTTCATAGTGGTCATAAGTGTGGTCCTCCTCAAGGCCACTCTATCAGCAATGGCAGTTTTTGCCAAGAACAATTGGTTGTAACCACTCCTTCGCCGGATGGTCTGCAGGCAGGTGCCTGTCGAGGTCTGCGTGAAGGTCCCGGTCGTGTTCCACTGTCCGCCGGTGGTCCTTCCTTCGTCCCAAAGCGTGCTGGCGTCGAGCCAGTTGTCTCCCGGGCTCGATCGGTATTCCCGAGGGGAACGAGAAGACGATGCCGATCGGGATCGGGTCGACGATCGTTCGGACCGAGGGGTCTCGTGGCCGTGTGGACCCGGCGCGTCCACGGTCCCGACGTTCCGGGCCGGGCCGATCGGTCAATACCGACCGTCGGTTTGTGTTGGCGGGACCGGCCCGGAACTGCGGTGACCAGCTAAGCCTGGTCCGGTAGAATGGAAACCAGAGATCGGAGTTCGGTATCAATGTCGAAACCGGAGCGGGCCGGAGTGATCATGATGCAGAAGATCCATGCGGTCTGGAAAGGCGGACAGATCCTCCCGACGCAACCGGTCGACTGGCCCGAGGGGACCGCACTTGCAGTCGAGCCGATCGAGGAATTGCTTGTGACCGACTCGGAGGCTGATCTTCTCAGCGACGACCCCGCGTCAATCGCACGCTGGCTCGCCTGGTTCGACTCGCTCGAACCTCTCAACTTCACGCCGGAGGAGGAGGCTGCATGGCAAGCCGCACGGCGGGAGCGGCGGGATTGGGAGAAGTCCCGATTCGACGAGAGGGCCGAGCGGCTCAAGGGGATGTTCGAATGAGGCGATACTTGCTCGATGCAACAGGTCGACATGCAGGTCGCAGCCATCGCGCTCGCACTGAGCCAATGCTTCGTTGTCAGTGAGGATACCGACCTGCTCGCCGTGTCAGGCTTGAGCGTCGAGAATTGGGCATCATAGATTGACCACGCACCACGCACTTCCGCCGTTGCCCTCAACTAAAGCAGCCATGCGCAATCAGGCCCTCCAGCCCGCGGCGGAAGCGTGAGCAGGCGCGGGCGCGGTGGCTGAGCTGGTGTTTGACCAGCGGGCTCAGCTCGCCGAAAGTGGAGTGGTACTCCGGGATCAAGAACAAAGGGTCGTAGCCGAACCCGCTGCTCCCCCTCAGCTCGCGGGTCAATCGCCCGCGGCAGACTCCCTCCGACTCCAGCCGGACCGCGCCGGTCGGATCAGCCAGCGCGAGCGCGCAGCGGAAGGCCGCGCCGCGGCGGTCATCGGGCAGGCCGCTCATGGCCTCGAGCAGCTTGCGATTGTTGGCCGCATCGTCGGCCGGCTCACCGGCGTAACGCGCCGACCACACTCCCGGCGCACCCTCGAGCGCGTCGACGGCCAGACCCGAATCATCGGCGATGACCCACAGCGAGAGTGCCCGGGCCAGCTCGACGGCCTTCTTGCGAGCGTTGCCCGCGAAGGTGCCGGCATCCTCCACGACCTCCGGCGCGCCGGCGAAATCGCCCAGTGAACGGACGATGACCCGCGCGAGTGCCGGGCTCCGCTCCCATGGAGGGGCGAGCAGCTCCGCCAGCTCGCCGCACTTCTTTCGGTTGCGCGAGCCCAGGACCAACACGATCGAGCGGGAGATGGATTTCAATTCGTGATCTTGGCCTTGATAGCTCTCAAGTCGGTCAAGGCGAGGGCCGGCACGATCATCGTATCGACGGCATCTTTGCCTCTCTGGTTCTTCTGCGCGAGCGGGACGGCATCCAGCACGAGCTGCTGGCGAACCGCGGCGGCCGCGGGATCCTGCGGTGAGTTGAACGAACCGATGAACACCTTGCTCGTGGTCCGGTCATGATAGACGTAGATCGGCTGACCCAGCCTCCGGATCTCGGGGGCCTTGGCCAGCTTTTCGGCCATTCTCTCGGCGTCGTCGTGAGCCTTGCGCAACGGGCTGTTCTTCAGGTCGGGAAGCAGATGGAACGGCAGCTCCTGGGCGTTGAACTGGAACGTCGACCGCCCGGAGAAATCGGCGACCTGGAGACTGTAGGTGCCCGGACAGTTGGCGATGCTCCTGAGCCCTGTATTCATCCGGACCACCAGCGTGTCGTTGGGCCGGGGGAAGAGAAGCTGGGCCGGCACATAAGGATTGGTCGTACGGATGGCGGAGCTCAGTCCTTTACGCCACCAGTAGGGCGAGGACATTCCCTGCAGGCACTTGGGCTTGAGCTTCTTGACCTCGTGCCACAACTTCTCCGAATCCGCCAGGGTTTTTTCATTGCCGACCAGCACGGCGGCTTCGTCGCGGGTTCGAATGGCTTCGGGCATCTTGGTGTTGGGAGCCATCACCTCGCTGGGCACGGTGGGCGGAGTGCCGCGGATCAGGCTTCTCCCCGGATAATCCTTGGTGCGCAGGATGAACGCGGGCAGCCTGTAGTCGTTGCGCAGCTCCTTGACCAGCGCAAGGGCCATCTTTTCGGCGTCGGGCCCTTTGAAAACCCGGGCCAGCACCATGAACGGACCGACATCCTTGGTCAAGAGGTATGGCTCGACCGGCTCGTTCGGCAACGCGATCGTGGGGGGCCTGAGATCGTTGGCCGGCGTCAGCTCCGGCAACGCCCCCGTGGGCGGTATCACCGGCTTATCAGTGGGTGCAGACGCGTTCGCGGCCCCGCTGTACGGAGACCGAGGCGGCTGGGGCTGCGTGGCACCCGACAACGGCGTTTGAGTCTGAGTCGGAGCTTGGGCCCAGGCGGAGCTGGCCGCGAGGGTGCCGAAGAGAGCCACGGCGGCAATCGGCGATTTCATGAGCGATCCCTCTCCTGTCCGATCAACAATGGCCTGGTCCGGACCATGTTAGCCTTGAGCGCGAACCCCGGAATCCGGGCGGGGTCCCTCTTCAGGTCCTTGCGTGACGCGCTTGCCGGGTCGGATGTGTCTTCGGGTGCGGAGCTGGGCACGTACCGGCAATGCAGCGCGGGACTTTAGCAAAACTCGACTGTTCTGCCCAGACGGTTTCAGCACAATTTGAGTGGCGGGTCAATACCCTGCGTCGATCGCCTGTTCTTGATACGATTTGAGAGGACTTACGTTGAAAGCAAAGTGGAACGAGTCATCAAGTTCAACAGGCCAGAGTTCACAGAGGACGAATAGCCGCCGCCCCGTCCCGCATGCGCCTCTGCCCTTACGCGATCAGATGGTTTCATCGCTGAGAGGCCAACCATGACCCGCATTTTCAGGATCCATCAGATTCCGATCTTGCTGTGGCTGACCGCCGCATCGCCGCCGTTTCTCGCCCGCACGATGGTGTAGCCGGACCCAAGCTCAGTTGCCCGGCCCTGCTCCGGGAGCCTTGAAGTCCCAGAAAGCAACATGGCGGGCCGGGTCAGCGGCAGTGGATGATTCGGCGGTCTCCCACGGCCGTCGCGCCAGCGGGGACCCTCGGGCGGGACCGGCGACCAGACGCATCACCCCGTGCCCCAGGACCACCATCACGATATAAGTCGCGGCGATCGCCAGGACGGGCGCGACCCCTGGCCCGTAGGCGCCCCACTCCGGGAACCTCGCCATGTACCCGTAGTCCCGCGGCGGGCCGATGACCGCCGCGACGATCACAACCACGGCCAGCCCGCGCCAGCCGAACCGGCGGACGATCCGCCAGGTGATGAGGTAGACGAACCCCGACACGGCGAAGTCGATCAGCATGAGCGTCAGGAAGTAAGGCTCCCAGGTGATTGCCATGTGCCACCACCCCAGCTTCTCACCGAGGGCGATGATGCCCAGGGCCACCACACCGAAGGCTACCCCGCCAGCCAGGGCCCCCGCGATGCGCCGCGCCGTCGCGCGGGTGAAGAAGGCAACACCGACAAAGACGGCCAGGTACAAGCAGTTAAACAGGTGGAGCTGCTGCGTCGTCATGGGCCCTCCTGCGCCCCCCAGCTCTCCAGCGGCCAGTCTGGACCGAGGCTCTCGCGCTGGAGGCGCGTCAACTGATCCAGACCTTTCTCCGCCAGATCGAGCATCGCGTCGAGCTGGCCGCGCGAGAATGTCCCCCCCTCACCGGTCCCCTGGACTTCGACCAGGCCACCGCCGCCCAGGCGGACGACGTTCAGGTCGACCTGGGCGGTCGAGTCTTCCCGGTAGTCGAGGTCGAGCACCGGCTCGCCCGCGACGATTCCGGCGCTGACGGCCGCGACGCTGTCGCGGAGGATCCTGCGGCGCGCTTCGGCGCCGAACCGGCCCCGTACGGCGTCGGCCACGGCAATGAACGCGGCGGTGATCGCCGCGGTGCGCGTGCCGCCGTCCGCATTGAGAACGTCGGCGTCGACGTGGATCGTGCAGGGACCGAGCGCCTGGCGGTCGACGACCGCGCGCAGGCTTCGGCCGATCAGCCGCTGGATCTCGGTGGCCCGGCCGTCCGTGCCCCGCCGGACTCGCGTCGAGGAGCTCCCCGGCAGCATGGCGTACTCGGCCGTCAGCCAGCCGATCGACTTTCCCTCCAGGAACGGCGGCACCGTCTCGGACAGTTGCGCCGTCACCAGGACGACGGTCCCGCCCGCCCGGTACAACACGCTGCCGGGACTGTTTCGAACGAATCCCCGCTCGATGGTGATGGGGCGAAGCTGATCGTTGGTCCGGCTGTCGGCTCGGGTCATGGGTGAAGTTGATCCTTCGAATGTCTCGCAAGCTCCTGCCGGCCCTATGCGGATCCGTCGCCCAGCAGCCAGACCAGGAGCGCCATCTGGAAATGGAGCCGGTTGGCCGCCTGGAGAATGACCTGGCTGCGCGGGCTGTCGAGCACATCCGAGGTGACCTCCTCGCCTCGGTGCGCGGGGAGGCAGTGCAGGAAAATCACGTCGGGACCGGCGCACGCCAGCAAGGCTTGATTCACCTGGTAGGGCGCGAAGACGTCGCGCCGCGCTTCCGCCTCATTTTCCTGCCCCATGCTCGCCCAGACGTCCGTGTACACGACGTCGGCGCCGGCGACGGCTACGCGCGGATCGCATTCGACGACCAGGGGGACCCCGGGAAACCTGTCCGCGAACCGTGCCTGGAATTCGGCCGGGAATTCATACCCGGCGGGCGCGGCGAGCACGAACTTGACTCCCAGCAAGGCCGAGGCCGCCGCCAGCGACCGCGCGACGTTATTGCCGTCGCCGACGAAGACGAGCTTCTGATCGCCGAGCGAGCCGCGCAGCTCCTCGATCGTCATGAGATCGGCCATGGCCTGGCAGGGGTGCGAGGCATCGGAGAGCGCATTGACGACCGGAATCGTCCCCGACCGCGCCAGCTCCTCGACCGTCGTGTGCGAAAATGTCCGGACTGCCAGGGCGTCGACGTACTGGCTCAGGACCCTCGCGAAATCGACCACGCTCTCACGGATGCCCAGCCCCACGTCCTTGCCGCGCAGGAAGATGGCATTTCCCCCCAAGCGTGCGATCGCCGCCTCGAAGCTGACCCGGGTGCGCAGCGACGGTTTCTCGAACAGAAGACCGAGGGTCCGGCCCGACAGAAGGGGCGGACGCCGCCCACGCTGCTCGTCGCGTTTGAGCTGGATCGACCGATCGATCAGCCAGCGCGCCTCCCCCTCCGAAAGGTCCAGCAAGTCCAAAAAGTGACGTGGCATGGCCGGAATCCGTTTCAAACGACTGCCCGACGCAACGCATCGGCCAGGATGGCGCACCCGAGATCGATCTGGTCGTCGGTGATCGTCAAGGCCGGCAGCAGGCGGACCACATGGCCGTGCGTGGCGTTGATCAGGAGTTGTCGCCGCATGCATAGGGCGACGACCTCCGTTGCATCGAAGGTCAGGTCCAGCCCGATCATCACGCCCAGGATGCGGATCTCCCTGACGAGGCCGGGCAGTTCGGCGCGGAGGGCCTCGAATTTTTCCCGGAACCGGGCCCCGATCTGGACCCCTCGCTCGAGCAGGCGCTCGGCTTCGATGGTCTCGATTGCGGCCAGGGCCGCGCGGCAGGCGATCGGATTGCCGCCGAAGGTGGAGGCGTGCATCCCCGGCTTGAGCGCCGCGGCGACCGGCGGCCGGGCGATCATCACGCCCGCCGCGAACCCGCCGGCCAGCGCCTTGGCACAGGTCAGGATGTCGGGAGCGGCGCCGGCGCCTTCATGCTGGTAGGCGAACCATCGACCGGTGCGCCCCATGCCGGTCTGGACTTCGTCGAAGATCAGGAGCACGCCCCGCTGGTCGCACAACCGCCGCAGCCCCGAGAGGTATCCGGGCGCAGGGATGTTGATCCCTCCCTCGCCCTGGACGGGCTCAACCAGGACCGCCGCCGTCTTATCGTCGAGGGCCGCGGCGACCGCCCCAAGGTCGTCGTAGGGAACGTAGGAGAAGCCGGGCACCATCGGCTCGAACCCGGCGTGGTACTGCGGCTGGGCCGTCGCCGTCAGCGCGGCGAAGGTCCGCCCGTGGAAGCCCCCTTCCATCGTGACGATCTTGAATCGACCCCGTTCGCGACCATACGCTCGCGCCAGCTTGATGGCCGCCTCATTGGCCTCGGCCCCGCTATTGCAAAAGAAGCACTGCCCGCCGAACGACCGGTTCGACAGGGCCTCGGCCAGTGCGCCTTGAGCCTCCATGTACCAGGTGTTGGGCACATGGATCAACTCGCCGGCCTGCTCGCGCACCGCGTCCACCACCCGCGGCGGACAGTGACCGAGCAGGTTACAGCCCCAGCCGGGGAAGAAGTCGAGATACCGGTTCCCCTCGGCGTCCCAGATCCATGACCCCTCGCCCCGCACGAGGCAGACGGGGAACCGCCGGTAGTTGGGGATCACGTATCGCTCGAACTGGGCGATCGTCGCCTGGGAACTTTGATGGGCACGCTGCGTAGGCGGCAAAGTTTCATCTCCGATCGTCTTGGTGAATCGGTTCGGTCAGGGCCGCGCCAGCACCGGCCTGGGGCGCGCCGAGAGTTGGGTACTCTCGTCTCGGACGATCTCGGTCCCGGTTCCGCTCTGGGTGAAAATCTCCAGCAGCAAGGAATGGCGGAGCCGGCCGTCGATGATGTGGGTCTTGCGGACACCGGATTCCAGGCTGAACAGGCAAGCCTCGACCTTGGGGATCATTCCGCGGTCGATCACGCCCTTGGCGATCAAGTCGCGGCAGTCGCCCGGAGTCAGACCCCGGATCAAGCTGGCTGGTTCATTCTTGTCGAGGAGGATGCCCGGCGTATCGGTGAGGAACACCAGCTTGTCGGCCTGAAGCGCCTGGGCGACGGCCGCGGCCGCGGTGTCGGCGTTGACGTTCAAGAGCCGGCCTTCTTCCTCCTCGTCCTCGGCCAATGAAGGAAGTACGGGCACGACGCCGGCCAGGCACAGGTTTTCGATCGGCGGCACGTCGACCGCGTTGACCTCGCCGACTCGACCCAGGTCGATCCGGCCCTCCGGCCCGTTCTCCAGCCACAACTTCTTGCCGTAGAGGCACTGGTGAGTCTTGTGGTGCAACCCCGAGGCCCGGCCGCCGAACTTGTTGATGTGCCGCTCGATGTCGGCGTTGATTTCCTCGGCCAGGACCCGCGCGACGATCGCGAGCGCTGCCTCGTCCGTGTAGCGCCTCCCCTGGACGAAGCGCGGCGTCAGCCCCTCCTTCTCCATCGCCACGCTGATGGCCTTTCCACCGCCGTGGACGATCACCGGACGCATCCCCACCGTCTGCATGAACACCACGTCCACCAGCAAGGCGCGCAGCGACTCGGGATCCTCCATCACCGAGCCGCCCAGCTTGATGACCGTGAACTTCCCGTGGAACTTGCGGATGAATCCCAGCGCCTCGATCAATACGTCCGCCTTGCGGATGGCTTCATCATGCACGGCATCGCCCCCCCGCGTCTCCGGCCTCCTGGGTTCTGATCAAACCGTCTATTTTTTCGTTCGGTCACCAACTTGTAAAGAACTGATTTATCGCGGAGCATTCAAGAACAGTAACAGCAGCAACAAGGCACCGGCGAGCAGATACAACCAGATCATGACCTGCGTTCTGACGCTCGGGAATCGAAATCGAACGACTTCGCGGTTCTGACTGCGTGCCACGATCAACGGGCATGCATGATGTCGATACCGGAACAGCCAGTCCGTCGCGCCGCAGTCGAGGCAATGAAATTGGTGAAGGAAAAAGGCCGCGAAGAACAGGCTCGAGCCGATCAGGAACAACGTCGAGCTCTGGCTTTTCAGCCCCTCGCGGATCAGTGCAAACATGACCAGCCAGACCAGTACTCCCAGGAAGGGGTTGACGACGATCCGCTGATACGATGGGAGCGACTCGAACGGAACGCGCGGCGGCCTCCCCGGCTGCGCGTCGACATCGCGATCAAACGTACCCTGCCCGGGATCCACGGACGTGTCCATTGCCTTCGCAGCGTTCCATACGACATCTGACGGTCGCTCTCAGCTCCCCTCCTCATCGTAAACCGTACGGACCCTGCCGGCGAGGGGCCGGAAACTCCGGTCGTTCTTCCCGAGCGTTGCGCACGAGCGTTCGGTCTCATTCACGTTCTGTACACGCAGTTGTCCGCTGCACAAAAGCGCCCGAAGTGATAAGATACCATCTCGTGGCCCAAGTATCGTCGAGCCGCTTCGGAGGACGATGATGGAGGTGTGCGATACGAGGGATGTTTTTCCTCAGACCACTCGGTTGAACCACCTCTCTTATTGCTTTACCCCGAAGCACCACGGTGCAGGCTTGAAGTCGGATGCGTGCTGGCTTCCCGACCTGCCCCGCCCGGAAGAGTTTGCAGTGTTCGATATGGCCGATTGGCATCTTCAAGTGAAATCACCCGATTTCCCGGGACGTCAGGTCACGTGGGCAGGGGAATTCCCTTGGACCCACGACTTGTGCTTCGGCACGGAGGATGGCTCAATCGGTGTCAGGGACGTCAACGGCGTTGAGATCTCGTGCGGTCCGATCATCGAATCCGGAGAAGCGATCAACGGCGTCGCATTCAGCCGTAACATGGTCGCCATCAGCACTCGTGGCGAGCTGCTCATTAATCGGCATCCCTTTCCAGGTGGACCACAAACAACGCTTTATAACGGCGGTGCGCATGGCGTCGTCGCGACCGGGAGCGGAGGCTTTCTCGCGCCGGCCGGGTCGTCGGGTTTGATTCAAGTCGAGTTGCTCCCGGACGGAAGCTTCCGGCATCGCGAATTCCGAGGAAGGGACGCAGAGTTATACTTCTACAGAATGGCTCGGTTGGGCCGAACGGATCGAGGTGACGAGGTTTTTGCTTGTGCCGGTCGAAACGATGGCTTGATGGCGATCACAATCAAAAGTGACGGTATACCCAGCGGAATTGCTGTCAACAAAGGTTTTATTACAACAGGCGACGAGAACATTGATATTGTGGACGTTTGCCGGCTGCCTTCACTGACACACCCTTTCGCCTCCGCCAGCCTGGGAATTGATAACTCTCTCCATCTCAGTCACGACATCCGGCGTGAACATGCTCCACTAGGCCTGTGTTTCCAGGAGATGGAGGAGACGGCCTACAATGTGCTGAGCGCCCAAGGTCATATATTCATTTTGACGAGCGACGCGTTTTACTTCCTACCTAAACTCGCGGATCGATTTCTCAGTGGCGAGCCGATTCGCGGTGGTCTGACTGTTCGCAGATTCCCCGTGGAGGCATTGGATGCTTCGATCGCCTACGCGGAGCACCTCATGCTAATCGTTGCTCGATCCGTATTATTGCTGGAAATCAGTAAACTTCCAGCAGCTTTCGGTCTCGATGACAGCCTGCGTTCACGTCTTGATGTGGAATCGTCTGCCCCCGAACCCAACGAAATGGTTCCGGACCTTGATGCTAGCGCTTGGTCCCCACGGGAATGCGCGGTGGTCGCGTCATGAACCTTTCACGCCAGCAAGACCGACTCGACCGCAAGGCCCGGTCCGAATGCCAGGGCGACACACGGCCGGGGGGCTCCGCTCCGGCGGAGCCGGTCGAGGATGAACAAAACCGTCGGCGAGGACATGTTGCCGTACTCCGCCAGGACCTTGTGAGAGGGCTCGAGCATCGCGCGATCCAGGCCCGTCGATTCGCCGAATGCCGCCAGGATCCGAGGACCACCGGGGTGGACCGCCCAGGAGCCCACGGCGGCGAAGGTCATCCCCTGCTCCGCCAGCCAGCCATCGAGATACGGCCGGATGACGCGGGTGATCAGCTCGGGGACGCGCGGCGAGAGCGTCATCTCGAAGCCGTGATCGGCGATCCGCCAAGTCATCGCGTCTTCGCTGTCATCGACCAGCGTCGAGCCCGATGCAACGACGCGGTAGATCGAACTCGAGGATGTCTGCCCCGAAACGCCGACGAGCGCGGCCGCACCATCGGCAAACAGAGCGTTGGCGACGATTAGATCGGAGTCCCAGCCGTACTGATGGTGGAGACTGCACATCTCGACCGCACAGAGCAAGACACAGGCCCCTGGATCGGCGGCAAGGAACGCGCGGGCGACCCGCAGGCCGTTCAGCAGACCATGGCAGCCCATGAACCCGATATGCGTGCGGGCGACTTGCGAGGCCAACCCCAGTTGCTTGATCAGTGCGATGTCGAAACCCGGTGCGTGGAAGCCGCTGCAAGAGACGGTGATGACATGTGTGACCCGTTCCGGGGGCACCCCCGCCTCGCGGAGTGCCTCCCTGCCCGCGGAGACGGCCAGCGCGCCGGCCTGCTCTTCGTACTTCCGCATGCGGTCGCGTGTCGTGGGGTTCGCGTGCGTGTAGAACGATTGCCGCGCGCCCAGGTCGCCGTCGGACGCCTCCAGCACCACGCTGTGCCGCGTTTCCACGCCCGCCCGGCGGTACATCCCTTTGAAAAGCCGCTCCTGAGCCGGCGTCTCGCACGAGAACTGCATGGCGATTTCGGCGGCGTCGGCCTGAGCAATGCGGTGGGGCGGGACGGCCGTTCCAATCCCGGCGATCAACATCGTCATCGTCAGCTCACATTGGTCAAGAATGATGGTGCATTCAAACGCTTCACGATCATACCGGCAGCGCCCGGTGCCCGCCGGCAGAATTCAAAGCCGAGGTGCGTCAAACCGGGCCTGGAGAGTACCAGCGCGATCGCACGGCAGACGAGCTGCCGGCGGCCGACCAGCCGCCAATGAAGGTTCGACCAGGCCTGGGAGAGGCGTGGGTCCCATCGCTCGATCGCCCGCAGCCCGAGGGGCGCGAGCGCCTGCGCGGACGCGAGCGCCCAGGCGATCCCCTCACCTGTGAACGGTGCGACGTAGCCGGCCGCATCACCGAGCAGGAACAGCCGATCTTCGGCGAGCGGCCGCGTCCGTCGCGCCAGACGGGCGGTCCCCTGCCATTGCGACCTCTCGAGAGCGGCGATCGGGACCAATCCCGCTTCCGCGAGGACCGCCGCCGCGGCCGCTCCCGGTGTGCCCAGTCGTCGGACGAATTCCGGCTCGAATGCGGCGGCAACGTTCAGTCTCCCATCCTCCATACGTACCACACCGACGTATCCCGCCCGGCCCACGGCCATGAAAATCGTATGATTCCCGTAGGAGTCAGGGGCGTCCTCGACCTGGCAACCGGCCCCGATTCGCGATCCGCGTGCGATCTCGGTGCGGCTGTCGGCGCCCCGTTCCGAGCGGTACCTGCCGAATCCTGCGGCAACCAGCACGAGCCGCGCCTCGACCTCGATGGTCCGTACCGGCTGCACGAGCGCCACCCGGCGCACTCCATCTCGGGTCCCAGCGACGACGGCCTCCGTCTCTTGCAAGAACCGCGCCCCCGCATCCGTCGCGGCATCCGCCAGTGCGGCATCAAGCCGGTCACGGGAGAGGACGGCGCCCTCAGGCAGGGCAAGCCGCGCCGTCCGGCCGCGGAAACCAAGCTGGATCTCGTCCAGCTCGATCCCGCACAGCTCCGTGACGAGCGACCCCAATCCAGCCGAGCGCAACACCGCCAGGGCCTGGCCGTTCAGGCATGCACCGCAGACTTTCGATCGCGGAAAACGCTTTTTCTCGACCAGCAGCACGCGCGCGCCGCCCAGGGCAAGAAGACGCGCCGCCAGTGACCCGGCGGGGCCCGCTCCCACCACGATCGCGTCCCAGATCGTGCCGTTCAGAGAATCAAGTGGCGTGGGTGCTCCCGTCATGGACATCAGGGACTCCAGGACAAGAGGAAGCGGCGCGGCCAATGACGCGTCAGGCTCACGCCCTCGAGACCCGCCCGCTTTGCCAGCTCGCGGACTTCGGCCGGCGTGAACGCGGAGGAAACCGAGACAGGCCCGTCGTGGCGCACGATCGGCGAACGACTCAAGAGACGGCAGCCCGCCCAGGCGAGCGCGTAACCCAACCGACCGCGGACCAGATCGTCAACCAGCACCAGCCGCCTGGCGGCGTCCGCCATCTTCCTGAGCAGCCTCACCGCGTCGGCCTCGTCCAGGTGGTGCAGAAACAACGAGCAGGTGAGGACGTCGTAACCCTTGGGGATCGAGTCCGCGAGAGCGTTCAGGGTGAAAAATCGAACCGCGACACCCCTCTCGATCGCCCTCTGCCGGGCGAAGTGAACGGCCCCTCGGCTGATGTCACATCCTTCAACCCGCAGGTTGAGACTCGCCCGGGCTGCCCGGCATGCCAGGGCGATCGGCACGTCGCCTCCTCCACTGGCCAGGTCGAGGACGCGGATCGGCGCGCCTCCGGAATCATGAGCCAGGCGGGCAACCGCGGGCCAGAGGATCGCATCGCTCAGACTCAGGCGATTGATGCGGCCCAGGCCTCTCAGTGCTCGCGCATGCTCACCGGCGTCCAGACCCGGCTGGTCCATCAATTCCGGCCGGCGACGTCGCTGCGCCAGATGAACAAGGGAGCTCGGTCCCATTTTTCTCTTCCTCTTCGTCGCCTCCCGGCCGATCGAACCAGTCCAGATAGACGCCGCCACTGTACCGCCGGTGGTCACTCCGGTCAAATTATTGTTTATCATTATATGAACGCCTCGCTTCGCCAGGATGCGCGCGAATCGGGGGTACTTGCCCAACGAGCAGGCAGAAAGACGATGTCATCGGTGATTTCCGCAAGCTGGTGCGGTCGGTCGTAAATGGAGACCGACATCCTTGGCGGGGTTCAACTGGGGTTCAAGACGATCCTGGTCTTGAGCGGAGGCACAAGCCGGGCGGATCTGGCCCGCTTCGCCTACCAGCCCCACAAGATCGCTGATTCGGCCGCCGACCTCGGCCCCGTGAAACTGATCCGAGAGTTCACCACGGCCGCGTCCGCCTCCCGCTCTCCACTCATCCGGCAGTCTCGTCGGAGGAAGACCGCAGCGGGGACATTCCTCAATCTCGAGGAAGAATAGAGTTTTCCTCCGCAACATCAAGTGACCGGGTGGCCGTCCGTCATGGCATTTTTGCTCACCAGCACCCGCAAGCGTCGACTACGACCGAAGGCTCCATCCGGGAGCATGTCCCACCACTCGTCCTGGCCAAGCAGTAGATCCATCTGCTGGGCGCGGACGTCGACCGGTCGCGAGAGCGTCGTCGCACTGGTGATCTCATGATGAGACGAACGTGCGACAATGGGTTGTTGCTTCGGATCGACTCCAGTCGCGGATGTGATGTCACTGGCCGTGCCGGCCCTCTGTCCTTGGATCGTCGCCCTTGAGTGGGTGATGCCCGTCACGGAACTCTGGGCTGCCTCCCCGGGCCAGGGAACACGACGGATCCCCAGCCCCAGCGATTCCCCCATGACTCCCAGTAGGTCGCCGTGCTCGAGGCCGATCACGTGACCCATTTCATGGAGCAGGACCGACAGAAGATCGACCTTGCCTACCGCGGGACTGTTGCCGGAAGCCAGTTCGGTGGTTCCCCCCACGATCGTTGCAAATTCCTCATCCTTGCTCGGCGTGGCATCGACGAACCAGCCATAGCCGGCCGCGTTCTGATCGACCCAGATCACATTGCCGGACTCCAGCCCCAGGTAACCTGGGGGCAGATCCGCGATCCGGACCTGAACGTGCTCGAGCGCGTCGGCCTGACTCACCGTCACCCCCGAGACCAGCCAGCGGTCGATGGCTTCCGTAACCAGCGGTTGCAGTTGGGGAACCGTGAGCGCGTCCTGGTGTCCTGGCCGTGGCGCGGCACCGGCGCTCACCATCAGGGCCGAGCCCCCCTGCACCACGGTGAGTGTCACGCTCGTCGGGTTGTAGGTGGCTTCGAAGATCAAGCCGCCTGCCAGGGTTGGGAAGTTGATGGTCGCAAAGGTTCCGCTCACCGAGCCAGCGGTCAAGATTGTGAAGCTGTCGCCCACCTTGGGTATGTAACCAGAATTGAATTCGTAGAGTCCCACGTTTAAGGTGCCGTCGAGCTCGGCGCTTGAGGAAGAGACTTGATCGAAGAACAGCCCGGAGACGGCGTCGCCTCCGACCTGGACCGTCAACGTGGCGGAGGCCGTCTGCTGGTAGTCTCCGCCTATGGACAACGTTCCACCACCGTACAAATCGACGAATGAGGCCTGACCTTCGTTGACGACATTACCGTAGAAGATGTTTCCTGGCCCTTGTATTGCGCTCGTGGAGTCGATGCTCAACAGGCCTGCTGCAACGCTCCCGGGAAACGAAAGGTCGGCGTCAAGATTGATCGTCGAGTAGGCCAGACTGACGGTGCCGGGATTCAGGCTGATGACGCCCCCTGCCGCTGCCTCAAGGTAGGAGCCGTCGACCTCGGTCACGGACCCCAAGTCAACGAAGCCGCCAGGTCCAAAAAAGTCGGAGAAACTCGGTACGGCGTACACACTCGTCCCCGCCGGAAGGCTGGGAACGCCATTGAGGTTGACCTCTGCTCCATCAGCGGCCTGTATGCTCCCTCCGCTCCAACTGGATACGGATGAGAGGTTCAGGTAACTTCCAAACCCCTCGGCATCCAGGTAGATGTATTGGGCGAGACTCGTCAGACCGGGCAGGGCCAGGGTTCCTCCCCCCAGAACGGTCAAGTTGGGGGACGCGTACCCAAAACTCGTCACGCTGGGCAATGACAGGATTCCGCCGTTTGTCGCGGTCAGGGAGGAGAACTCCAATTCAGTGATGTTCGGCAGGAATACCGACCCTCCGTTCGTGACGGTAAAGCTATCCCCAGCGAGTGCCCCTGAATTGTTGCTACCGGTGAGGCTACTGAAATCAGCGGCAACCCCATCGACGGTGATGCTACCGAAGACGATGGTCGTGATCTGGGACGTGGCCATCGTGCCGCCCACGTACAGGTCGACGAAGCCAAGCTGAGTCAATTGATCCATCAGAATCGTGCCGCCGTTGCTCGCCTGAAGGCTGGACTGCCCCCCGACGTCGTTGGAAGCGCTGAAACTGGTCAGGGCCGAGATGTCGATCGTGCTGCCCGTTCCGTCAGACAGGAACTGTGCAACGCCCGTTATGTCTGAACTGACATGACTCAATTCGATCAGGCCACCGTTGAGGGCCTGTATGTTCATCGGGCTGAAGCCGGTCTGGCCCGTGAATGTGGTCAGCGAGGAGAGGTCGAGCACGCTGCCGGCGCCATCCGCCGTCAATGTGAGTGAAAGTGTATTGTTGGCGGAATAGCTCGTCGCCGCCGGCAGTGCCAGGGTGACACCGCCGCTGACGTCGAAGCTGGCATTATCGATATTGGCGGCATTGTGCAAGTCGGCTGTCCCACCATTGATGAGCGTGAGGGAGTCGCCGGCGAAGCTCGTGAGTCCACTCAGATCGACCGCTTGCCCATCCGCCGTGATGCTGCCGCGGGTGTAGCTGACGAGCTGAGCCGTTTTCATCGGGCCTCCCAGGTCGAGGTCGACGGCATCGAGTTTCCCGAGCAGGCCCGTCAGGATCGAGCCGTCGCCTGTGGTCGTCAGGCTGGACTGGCCATCAGTCCCGGTGAACGTGGTCAACGCCGAGAGATCGACCACGCTGGTGGGGCCGTCGGCCACGACGTCGGCATGGCCGCTGGTGATCGGGTTGATCCGGCCAAGGTTCACGAGTCCTCCGCTTTCCGCCTGGATATCGAGCCGTCCACTGCCCGTCTGGCCGGCGAAGCTGGTGAGGGACGACAGATCCAGCACCGATCCCATGCCGGAGCCACGTAGGATCAGATCACGACTCGAGGCGGCCGAGTAGCTGCTGGCCGCCGGCACAGTGAAGGTCACGCCGCCGCTGATGTCAAAGCTCGCGTTGTCGATACTGGTTGCGTTATTCAGGTTCGCCGTACCGCCGTTGCGGAGCGTCAGGCTGTCGCCGCTGAAGCTCACCAAGCCGGTCAGGTCAACGGCCTGGCCATCGACGAGGACGCTCCCGTTCGTGAAGCTGGTGAGCGTCGCCGTCGGGATCGTCCCCGCCACGTCCAGGTCGACACCGTCGAGCCGTGCCACCTGGCCGGTCAGGATCGAACCGCCATGACTCGCCTGGAGGCTTGACTGGCCGCCGGAGGAAGTGAAGCTGGTCAGGGCTGAAAGATCGACGATGCTCCCGGCACCGTCGGCAAGCACGGCTGCGCGACCACCCGGAATCGTTTCCACCTGGTTCAGCCTGATCACGCCTCCGTTCACCGCCTGGACGTCGAGCCCCCCGGTGCCCATCTGGCCCGCGAGGCTGGTCAGTGCGGACATGTCGAGAACCGTCCCCGCCCCATCGGCCCGCAGCACGAGGTTGCCGTCACTGCTGGCGGAATAGCTGCTCGCGGCCGGTAGCGCAAACGTCACGCCGCCGCTGATGTCGAAGCTCGAATTATCGATCATGGCCGCGTTGTGCAGGTCGGCCGTACCGCCGCCCTTGACGATCAGCCCATCGCCGCTGAAGCTGGTCAAGCCGGAGAGGTCGACGGCCACCCCATCCACCGTCACCTGGCCGTTCGTGTAACTTGTGATCTGACTCGTGGTCATGAGGCTGCCGAGGTCCAGATCAACACGATTCAGTTGCAGCAGCGCGGCAGAGAGGATCGAGCCGCCGCTCGTGGACTCGATCAGGGACGTGGCATCCGTGGAGTCGAAGCTCGTCAGGCTGGAGAGGTCGATCACGCTGCCGGTGCCATCGGCATCGAACGAGACATGACCACTGGTCAGACTGCTGACACCACCGAGCTTGACCAGGCCACCATCAAGAGCCTGGACCTGGAGCTGGGACGCGCTGCCCGCCTGACCGGTGAAGGTCGTCACTCCGGAAAGGTCGAGCACGCTGCTTGCCCCCGTGACCACGATCGTCCGGTTGTTCGTTCCACCGGTGTAACTGGTCACGCCGGGCAGCGCGAGGGTGATTCCGGCGTCGATCGAGAAGCCGGCGTCGTCGATCTTGGTCACGTTCCGAAGGTCGGCCGTGCCGCCGTTTTGCAACGTCACGAGTGTGCCGCTCAAGTCCCCCAGCGAACTCAGGTCGGCCGCGGTGTTGTCGATGGTCAGGCTACCGTTCTTGAGGGCCATGCCCGCGCTGAAAGTGACATTGCCGCCGTTGCGCAGCGTCACGTTTGTTCCTGTCAGGTCGGTCAGGGCGGTGAGGCCGGGCGCGGAGTTGTCAATGGTCAGGGCGCCGCTTTTCAGCGTGGTTCCCGCCGGTAGATCGATCGTGCCGCCATCCACCAGGTTCAGGCTGGCTCCGTCGATCGTGGTGGCACCTGCCGCGGTGAACGAGGTGCCCGCGCCTTGCACCGTCAAGCTGGCACCCGGACCGACCGTCAAGGCTCCCTGGATGTCCGATGGGGCGGTCACGGTCAACGATCCTCCGCTCAGGACGAGCGCCTGGGTGCTATTCAGGCTGTGGACTGTCGAGTCTCCCGACGAGTGGGTGACGGTGAGAGACCCGCTCAAGGGATTGATGAAGACGTCGTCGGTCGGTTGCGGCACGGCGCCTGTGCTCCAGTTGCCGGGGTCGCCCCAGTCGCCATCCGTGGTAGAGATCCACACGTCGGTGCTCTGGTTGACCACGAAGTTGTCGAAGGTGATCCAGTACGATGCCGCCAGATGATCGCCGTTGGTGTCGGCGACCGCGGTTGGATCGATTGTGAGCTGATACCGGCCACTCGCGAGTGGCTGCTCCGCCTGGACAACGAGAGACTGGCCCGCCGAGACCTGTGCCGAACCCAGGGGGACGATTGTGTCGTCTCCGCCGCCCACCTGGAGATCGGGCCCCAGGTCAAGGAGCGTGAGGCCCGAGAGGTTGACCGAAGCGGGGTCGAGGTTGCCGCTGAAGCCGACGGTGATCGACTGGAGGTTGGTCCCTCCCTGGCCATCGACTGGGCTGGAGCCAGTGACGGCAAGGGCGATTACATCGAAGACCAGCGGGCTGGTGACTGTGGTGAAGCCGTTGACGTCGGTCACGCGGGCCTGGACCGTCAGGGTTTGCGAATCGCCGGTGATGGCCGGCGCCACGATGCTGAATCCGGCGGGAGACGATTGGCTCATCGCCGTCACGACACCGTCGACCAGGAGGTCCACCTCCTGGACCTGGATGCCTGGGTTTGTGGTCACCTTGAGCGGAATCGTCGATCCCACGAGGACCTGGGTGCCGGCATTCTTGGGATCGGCGTCGGCCACCGTGCTGGTGATGGTCGAGCGGTACGTCAGGGTGAGATGGCTAACAACGACGTCGCTGCCGCCCAGCGGATTCCCCGATCGGTCCGTGAGGGTGGCGGCGTGGATCACCAGTTGGTAATTATCCGCGACCAGGTCCGTGAACGTGAGTCTCACCTGCTCGTCGCTGTTGAACAGCAGCACGCCGGAAGCAGGATGCGCAACCCCGGAGGAATCGACCATCTCGAAGGCGCTGGCCTGTATCGAATCCGCCGCCATCGGCTTCGAGAACCGGATCCCGAACTGGGCTGTTCCTTCCGGTCGCGTGCTACCGTTCACAGGGTTGAGCGAGACGATCGTGGGAGGCGTCGTATCGGGGAGCAAGATCAGCGAGGTCGGGTCGGAAAGGGTCGCGTTGCCGCCGGTATCGGTAGCGAGGGCCTGGACGACGAAGCTGGTATTGTCGGGCGTGAACGTGGGAACGACGGCCGAGAGATTCCAAGGGAAGGTGACTGCATTATCGACCACCTGGCCGTTGATCAGCAGCTCCACGTTGCGGACCTGCACGTCGTCGGTTGCGGTCGCCTCGAAGTGGATCAACGACCCCGAATCCACCTGGATCCCTGGCGTCGACGGATCGACATCCGCCCCGGGAGCCGAGACGGTCACGTTCGTCGGGGCCTGGCCCTTGTTGTCGAAGGGCAGGTAGTTGATGACCTGCAGGCCGGCGCTTCCGTCAGCCACAAAACCGATACCTTCCGCGATCACGACGTCCAGTGCGGGGGTAGGGAGGGCGAAACGGGTCAGGAATTGTCCCGACGTGGTCGGATCGCTGGAGTCAAAAACATCCAACGCGGGGCCGTTGAGGTCGCTGCCCACGGTCAGGGCGATGCCGGAACCATTAATCGAAACCGCATTGCCGCCAGCGGCGGCGGTGGGAAGGATGCTCAGGGCTGCCGGGCTGTCCGGGTTCGAGACGTCGGCGGTGATATATCCCGAGAGGACGCCGAACGGGGGATTCAAATCGCGCGTGACCCCCACGTAGGCGATGCCATCTGCGACGAACAGAGCACCGCTGCCGGCAGCCAACGTGGCGCCGGGAGCCAGGGTAACAGACCCCCGAGCGACCATTTCGGGGCCACTGATGTCGATGACCTGCAGCGTGTTTCCGGAATCGATCGTGTAAAGGAAAGAGCCATCGAGGGCCATGCCATCGATGGAACGGCCGCCGAGATCGAGCGTTTGCAGCAGAGAATCCGTGACAAGGTCATAAGCTTTCACCCCAGTCCCCACCGCGGCATACGCCACGCCATCGACAACGCGTACCGCCTCGGCATCGACGTTGATGGTTTGCAGCAGTTTGGGCTGCATCGGGTTCGAGACGTCAACAAGATTCAAGCCGCCGGTGTTGCTCGCCACCACGGCGATCTGGAGCTCGGGGTCGACCGACACGTCGGTGCTGTTACCGCCAAGTTGAATTTGACTGAGGACAATCGGTTTGACGAACTGCGAGGCGTCAACGATCGCCAGACCATGGGAGCCGGTGGCCACGTAGGCGGTCTGCCCGGTCGGGTCCAGGGACGACCCCTCCAAGGCGATGCCCTCGGCCTCGCCCTGCAACGGTAGGCTGGCAACGATGCCGGGGAGAGTCCCGGCTCTTCCCAGCGGACCGAGGCCGGCCTCGAGATTCGCGGCGTAGCTCAGTCCATCCGTGGTCTGGTCTGGCCCGTTAGTATCGAGTCCCATGGCAATCTTGCCCATGTCCGGGATGCCATCGCCATTGGAGTCAGTGCCGCCAAAGTTGGCCAGGAGAATATTGGCGAGGTCAGTCGGTTGTCCGCTCGCATTAGTCTGAACCAGGTAGTCGGCCCATTGGTTGGTTGAGGGTTGGTAAAACGTGGCCTCATAAATGAGATTGGCACCGAGGAAAACTGACAAGCTGCCGTCGGCGTTGGACTTCCCGTAGACCGCGGCCGTGCCGTTGGGCAGCGCGAAGCGATAATAGAGGCTTGGATCGCTGCCGAAACCGGCGACCGTTGAGACGCTTTCCGCCGAAACAGGGGTCAGCGCGGATGATGATTCGGACGACTCGCTAGGTGCGGAGCCGTAACCGACAATGCTCTTAGGTGGGGCAATGTCTACGTGGAAATGGCCATTATGGCCCGCGAAGTAGAACACCTTGCCAGGGAACATCGCCCAAAGCAGGGGATCATTATAGTAAATGTATTTAACGGTTGGGCCAGGATAGTAGGTTGCGTTCAGATTAAACAAGTTGCTAAAAAGCGTAATGAGCTGATCTTGTGTTGTTTTATAGTTCGGGGCTAACACCAAGAGCTTACTTAGCCATTTTTGGTACGCTGCCAAGGTTAAGTAAAGTGGCTGTGCGCCTTTGCTCCCTGGCGCAGGAGACACGAGCTGCGCGCCCGTGATCGCTTGCCAGCCATTTGGTACCGCGGGATTCCCGCTTCCATTATCAGGGAACGCAGCAAATTCACCGATTGTATAGTTATTATCTGACACGTTCACAATTAGAATGCCGTTTTGCACAGGATTGCCGTCCGGGTCATTGCCGGTAGCAACGGCGAACCCATTCGAATTCGTGACGAAGAAGTAGCCGTTCTGCAAATTCGGCACCTGCACATCGACATCCATGCCCGTTTGGTGAGTGTGATGGGTTCCAAAAGCGCCGCCTTGTTCTTGGCTAATGCTGTTAATTTGATGGAAAATACTTGGCTGAAGGACTGCACTGACACTTTGCTCAAGCCAGCTTGTACCCCACGTGTGCCCATTGGCATCACTGAAATCAAAGCCCTCAGAGGCGAGGTCTGTGGCGATGTTCGTCCAATGGGGAGCATTCTGAGCGTTGATCCAACCTTGATTAATCGACGCAAACGCATTAGGCATTATTTGTACGGTACCCGTCACTGCGGCATTGAAGACTGCGATCGCCCATTCTGTGTTGGGACCTAATTGCCCGTCGACCGTCAAGGGCTTGCCGTCCATTCCCAGGAAGCCTAAATAACTCAATCGCTGTTGGTCTCGGTAGACGGAGATCGTGTCTGTGCCAACCGTAACAGCATCCGATCCCGTCCCGGAGTAGCCATCGGCGATATAGATATAAGTGTATAAGGTGACGGTTCGAGATGCTGGACCGCCGGGTAATTGACCCACATTCAGCACCGTCCCTTCCAGCGTCAATTGGGTCTCTACTGAAACTCCCTCCTGTTTCGCAAAGGCATAAATCGAGTTGTCGAGATTAGGAACAAAATAAAAAACGAGGCCATTTAGGCTATAGCCACCCTTGATCACGTTCCCGCTTCCGTCCAACACTGTGCCCCAATTCGGGTTATTATCCCCCGTCAATTCCAGGTCTTCGAAGGCATTATTGACACCACCAACCGACGAAAGATTAATGGTGACAACATCGCCGGCCCTGCCATTTACAATGAGATCGGCTGTTTCGGATTGGCCGTCTGCGCTGACCGTAATGCTAGAACTAGGAATCATGGCGTTTTCGCTCTTGGCCAACGCCCCCGGGGGCGTGAGCGCATGCCACCCCGGTGCCGTGACGCCCGCTCCCGGATCCGTCGTCACCGTCAGACCGTCGGCCGAGACGGTCGCAGTCCCGTCGATGACGAGCCGGCCGGTCGTGTGGTCGAAGCTGAGGACGTCGAGCTGGGTTCCCGGTGCGGCGTCGAAGACGTTCGGAAACGTCAGCGTCGCTGGTGTGGAGAACGTTGTGACCCCCGGCGCCTGGATCGTGATGTCGAAATCGTGCTGCATCACGCCCGCCGGCAGCATATCCATCACGAGCTGAGGCGGGACCATGCTGATGCCGGCCTGGCCGCTGGCCAGCTTTTGGCCATTTGGCCCAATGAGGCTGTTGGGCTGGACCGTCAGCGTCAGCTCTTGCTGTTGCTGCGGAGTTAACCCCTGGCCGGCGGTGCCTTGAATTGTCAGAGTGGTCGGCTGAGTGGTGCTGACGGTCTGGAGGATCGAGCTAGCGACCCGCGGCAGGTACACGCCCAGGTCGGTCGGGTTGACACCCTCACCCTGCGGCGTGGTCATGCTCCCCATGACGGTGTTGGCCTGGCCCGGCTTGATGGTCAGGTCCATCGTCATCAGGGGGAAGTAGAAGCCCACCGGGGGGTTGGTGGCCGTCGTGCCGTCGATCACGAGCTTGACGTCGCCGCTCGGCACCGAGCTGAACGAGAAGCTGCCGTCGGCCCCGGTCGTGACCGAGTCCTGCGGGTCGCCGAGGATGGAGACCGTCACCCCGGCGATCGGCAGGAGGTAGATATCATCGCCGGTCATCAGGATGCCGTCCGGGCCAGGCCGGACGTCGTCGAATGTGTCGGGCTTATCGTCCGGGCCGGGGTCGGCGACAATTCCCGAAAGGCTTGTGCCGGGCACGTTCGCCGTGCTGACCGTCGTGAACGTCTCCGTGAGAATACTGCCGGGTGTGCCGGTGCCGGCCGCGTCCAGCAGCGTGCCGTCGGGCGTCTTGATTTGCGAGCCGTCGACCGTAAGCGTCACGATTGAAGCGCCGGGCATCGGATTGGTCGGGAAGAGCCACGCGTACGTGCCATCGTCCGACGGGACGATCGTCGTCGGGATTACATTGCCCGATGTGTCGGTCAGGTGGAAGTCGGAAGCGGTCAGCGTGGTCGGGTCGATCGGTCGGGAGAAGACGATTTTGGGTCGGAAGGTCACGCCGACGTCGGTCGAGCCGGCAGTCGGAGCGATGCTGCTGCGCGTCAGGGCCGGCGGCGACTCCAGGTTGAGGTCCACCGTATCGTGCGCCACGTTCCCGGCCGCGTCCTGCACGGTTAGCGTCAAGGTGTGTGTGCCGACGCCCAGAGCGGACAGGTCGAGCGGGGTGCTGAACGATCCGTCTGTCCCGAACGCGACGGGGAACTCCGTTCCGCCGTCGAAGTTGTACGAGAGGGCGGTGACGGGCGAGCCGGTGACGGCGGTACCGGAGAGCAGCTCGCCGTCGGTCAGGGTGCCGGCCAGCGGGCTCGAGAGCGTGAGCGTGGGTGCCTGGGTGTCGAGCGTCATGGCGACGCTGACCAGCGGGGTGACGTTCCCGGCGACGTCCGTGGCCTGGAAGTTGACCGTGTGCGCGCCGTCGGCCGTCCCATCGGTCGCGAAGGCCGTCGTCTGCGAGAAGTTGCCCTGAGCGTCGAACGAGACCGGCGTGAAAGCACCGCCATCGATCTGGGCCTGCAGCGACTGAACACCCGAAAGATTGTCGAGCACCGTCCCGGTGATCGTGATGTTGGACGAGGTGGTCACACTGCCCGAGGCCGGGTTGGTGAGCGTGATCGCCGGCGGGGTTTGATCGCTCGTGGTCGAAAAGGTCTGGAGTACGTAGGCGCCGAGCTCCGACCCGGCGGTCAGTGCCGCCGTGTCCGAGAACAGGAAGTGGATGCCGCCGTAGATCCGGCTCATGCCGGCCTCCTCGGCTGCCTGCTCGAAGCTGGTGTACGAGCGGGTGACGCCCGGCAGGCCGAACGACGAAGCCGTGAAACTGTAGTTGTCGCCGAAGACCGCCGTGAGGATCGCCGCGGCGGCGGCGCTGAAGGCGCTGTGTCCGGAAATGTACTCGGGGAACGGGGGCGTGTTGATCAGCGGCTCCCAGTTCGCGATCGTTTCGATCTGGCTGTTCACGGCGGTGCCGGCCCCACCGGCGAGTTGAATTGGCCGCCAAGAGTTATCGGTGTACTTCGCGTCCCAGGCGACGATGGCCGCGTCGCCCTCGGCGATGTTCAGCTCGGCAAAGAGGCGGGCATCCTGCGCCAGGCTGTCGCCCTGCTGCTGGGCGACTAGCTCGGCGATCGCGTTCCAGTGGCCCGGCGGCGTGTACGTGCCGGCGCCGTCGTTCCAGAACTTGGCGATCTGCGTCTCGTCGGCCGTCCGGGTCGTGCTGTTCACGGAGCCGATGTTTAACGTGTAGTTGACGTCGTCGGCGTATTCCTGGCTGGTCAGTGCCGGCGGCGGCCCCGGTCGGAACTGGCTGTCGCTGGTCATCGCGAACGGCTTGAGCGTGGCCCATTGCGGGTTCTCGGCGGGCATGTAAGCCGGGGCCGTCGGCTGCCAGTCGTCCGGCGCCGTGCCCGGCGTGTAGGCGACGTAATTGGTCGACCCGTCGTTCGCCCGCATCGCGATGATCGCGCTCGCCACCGACTGGCCCACCGACATGCCGTCGGTCTTCGACTGGCCGTCGGGAATGCCCGCCATGTCCGTGGCCAGGAGAGAATCGAAGTTCGACACCTGGGCCGGGTACAGGTAAGACAAAACCGTGTACGCTGCCGCCGCGACGGCCGCGTCGGCTGACGCATCGGCGGGCGCCTTCAGCGAGATGTAGTAGCCCGGCGTCCCGTCGATCGCGTTGACGGAGTCGTAGACGGCCGCCGACACCATCGCTAGCCCCCGTGAGGCGTACTCAGCCGTCGACGCGTCGTTCTCGATCGCCTGGAGCTGAACCTGGTTCCAGTAAATGACCTGGTTCACCCCGCCGGTCGCCGAGTCGCGGTGGATCGTCACCTGGTACTGGCTGGTATTTCCCGCCCCGTCGGTGGCGACGACGGCCAGCGCACTGTCGCCCAGCGACAATGGCATGTTCGGGAACTGGAACGTGCCGGTGTTGGTAGTCTGCGCCGTCGCGGTCGTCCCGACGAGCGTGACGGTGATGTTCGGGTCGGTCTGGCCGACCAGCGTCACCTCGCCATCGGTCGTCGCCAGAGCGGAGCCGCTCTCACGGTCGGCGGCTGCCAGCGCGAAGATCGGCTGCGCCGGCGGGATTGTCTTGAGGGTGAAATGGATCGTGTCTGACGTGACGTTGCCCGCGACGTCGACTGCCTGAATGACGACAACGTGCTTGCCGTCCGACTTGCCACCGGTCAGATTGAGGTTCGTCGCGAAGCTGAAGGCGCCCGTCGCCGTATCGAAGCTGACGGTCGTCGCTGCTCCGCCGTCGACCTGGCCTGTCAGCGACTCCACGCCCGAGAGGTTGTCGCCGGCCATGCCGGTGACGACGACGTTCGCATTGGTGAGAATGCCGTTTGCGGGGCTGGTGACCGCGAGGCTCGGCGGCTGGTCGTCCAGAGTAAACGCAATGTCGTAGGTCGAAGAGACGTCTCCGGCCTGGTCGCCGGCCACCAGGTGCAGGGTGTGCGCGCCGTCGGCCAGCGCCGACGCACCGTTGATCCGGACGATCTCCGCGCGACCGAGTGCGAAGCTGCCGTTGGCCTGGAGGTCGGTGAGGATGCCGACGAACGCGGTGCTTGGCGTGCCATCAAACCCGGCATCGAGCTCGGTGATCGGGCTGGCGTCGGTGATCGTCCCGGAGATCGATGGGTCGGAGGTGATCCCGTCGCTGTTCGTCGTCCCTCCCGGCGCCGTGTCGTCCGACAGCGCGGCCGAGATGATCGGGCCTGAGGCGCTCGCGACGCGGGTGATCGTCCGAGTGTAAGAGCTCTGGTTCCCGGCGGCGTCGGTGGCTTGAACGGTCAACGCGTTGGGACCGATCTCGACGCCGACCCCGGTGAACTGGAAATCGCCCGTGCTGAAGGACCCGGTGGTCATCCCTGTGCCGAGGAGGCTGAGTGTCACGCCAGGATCGGTCAGGCCGACCAGGGTCACGATGGCGTCGGTGGTGGTCTCGGGGCCGACATTGGCCGACGCCGGGTCCAGGCCGAAGACCGGCTGCGTGGGCGGCTGCGTGTCCAGCTTGAAGGAAAAGTCGAAGGCATGCGACACGTTTCCAACCTGATCGGCGGCGACGAACTGGACGGTGTGCAGCCCATCGGCGGAACCGTCGAGGGCCAGCGACGTGGTCAATTGAAAACTGCCGGAAGCATCAAACGCGACCGGAACGACCGGCCCCGAGTCGATCTGCTCGGAGAGCGAGGCGACACCCGAGAGATTGTCGGTGACCTGGCCTGTGATGGTGGGGTTCGTGTTCGTCACCCAGGTGGTGGGGCTGTGTACTGTGGCGACAGGTGGCGGCGCGATCGAGACAATGGGTGCCTCGGTATCGAGCGAGACCGGAACCGAGGATATGGTTTGCTGCCCGAACAGATCGGTCGAGCGGACCTGGATGTAGTTTCCACCGCGGCTCAGAGACACCGTGAGGGCATATTGACCCGATGAGTTGGCGGTCGTCGAACCGTCGTCGAACCGCCCATCGGCGCCGGTCTCGACAGCGACGGTGGCGCCCGGCTCGGTGATCCCAGACACCGTGAGACTCGATTGATTGGTGACCAGCGTGCCATCGGGAAGCTGGACGGGCGCGGGGGAGAGGGCCAGGCTCACGCTTAATGGGCTCAGGTTAGTCGAGTCGCCCCGGTTGCTCAGGGCCTGGGAGAGATCGAAGGCATTGATCACACCGTCGAGGTTGGAGTCGGCTTCGACCGTATACCTGCCGTCACCGGAGTGCGACCCGTAGCTCTGCTCGATCTGCTTCACGTCGTATTCGTCCACGACATGGTTGCCTGTGGCGTCGCCGGCCAGGAATACGGCGAGATGGTAGGCCCCCGACGTACGCCGCTCGGCGCCGAAGATGATCGTGTAGGTCCCCAGTCCCAGTTGAGCGACGGTCAGGCTTTGCGTTTTTTGCGCCAGGTCGGGGTTGGTGTAAATCGGCTCGACGGTTTTCCCTTTGGAATCCTTGATCTGGATCGCGGTGGGGTCGAGAGCACTGCCGCTGGCCTCGAGCTGGAACCCCAGCACCACGTTGCCTTGCGGGAGCGTGAAATTGGCGGTCGACAACGTGATCGCGATGCTCTGTGTCCCGTTCGGGTACGCGATCGACCCGTTGAGATTCGCAAAGACGTTCTTGGCGTCGCCGGCGAGCAGGATCCGCTGTTCGAGCTGTTCACCCAGCGACCTGAGAAACCGGCGCGATCGCCGCCCCTTTCCAAGCCTGGTAGCCTGTCCCATCGTGATGCTCACTCTCGTGACGAAAAGGCCGGTCCATCAGAAATGCTCGCACGAATCCGTTCAAAGGATCTGAGCGCGAGTCCTGCGAACCGAACCGGCAGTGCGTCGTGAAGGTCCTTAGGCGAGCGGCAGGTCGAATGATCCCCGTAGCCGAAGTCGCCAGACTTCGGGTCGGAACTCTGGCGAGTTCCGCTACGGGTATGGCATTTTCTGCCGCTCGCCTTAGCGAGTCGACTTCTTGCGGAGGCACCGGGCATCGAGTAGCATCCAAGTTGACACCGATGCAACTCCCGAGTCCAGGTCGGGATCGATCCGTCGTCTCAAACGTGACTTCCCCTATCAATAAGGGCCTGGAGGCGAGGAAAACCCGCCAAGTTTTTCCGGTCTCTTGCGTGTTCGTCCGTCACAACCCGTTCAGAAATCGATCGTTTGGTATTGCAAGCCCGAGGACGACGTATGACGTCCATCACAGCGGCGCAGCGGGCAAAACCCCGAGAGACGGCGACTCAGGACTCATTGCGGTCGCTCGTCGAGGAGTTGCTCTGGGGCGTGCGCGATCCCGACCGGTTCCAGACCGCCTGTGACCAGGTTGTTCGATCAATCCAAAGAATCCTGATCGCCCGCTGCGGAGACGGAAGACTCGCGGAAGATGCCGCCGTTTCGGTGTTCGGGACCTTCTTCCGTAGGATCAGCGCCGGGGAGCTCTCGATCGAGAACGTGAGCACGATCGAGCAGTTCCTGGTTCAGGCGGCGTTCGCCAAGGCGAAGGCCCTGCGCGGGTGTCCCATGCTCCCGCTGACCGCCGACTCGGCCGATCCGTCTCCGCCGGTCGATCGAGCCTTCACCGCCGTCGAGGACGAAGCTCAGGATCGGGAGCGAACGCGGGTGATGAGGCGCTTCCTGGATGACGTCTTCAAGCGGATCGAACCTTATTTCAAGAACCGGAAACATCGTGCGATCTTCGAATGCCTCCTCCAGTCCCGCTATGGCGGAACGAAACTGACCCAACCCGAGGTCGCATCCACGGTCGGCTGCTCCGAGCGGACCGTCCAGCGGGTCCAGAAGGCATTCCAGGAACACTGGCTGCCCCTGATCGAGCGATCGCAGCGCGAGTTTCGCGAGCTGGTATCCCGTCTCGAGGGGCTCGACTCGTAATCCTGGAGGGAGGCTTCGACCGTGGCCGATCTTGCCGATGCTCATGTCGACGGCCAGGAAGCCTCATGCGATCGCGACTCCGCCTTGTGTGCGATCGTCGAGCGGTTCGAGACCGCGTGGAACGAAGCCGGCGGGCACCTACCCGAGATCGAGCACTTCCTTCCTCGGGGCGGTGACGACCTGCGCCCCGCGGCACTCGTCGAGCTCGTCTTGATCGACCTGGAATGGCGCTGGCGCCGCGGTGGAACGGCGTGGGAAGCGAGTCCGTGTCACGCAACGGCCGCGAACGGCCACGTACTCTCATCGACCCGTTGCCGGCCTCCGCTTCTGGATGACTATCTCGCGCGGTATCCCGAGCTCAGCGCGACGACGCAGGTATCGTTCATGCTGGTCAGCCAGGAGTATCGAGTCCGGCATCGCTGGGGAGACCGGCCGGCTCACGAGGAACTCCTGGCCCGATTTCCCGAAGAGCGCGCGGCCGTCCGCCTCGAGCTCGAGCGCATCGACGCCGAGCTGGCCATGCTCGAAGCGCCTGGCCCGGCGAGCGACGCGGAGACCACGGGACGAACGGATTCGGGACCATACGGACGATACCGGCTCGACCGGGTGCTGGGTTGTGGGGGCATCGGCCGCGTCTGGTTGGCGTACGACCGCCAACTGAAGCGCCAGGTCGCGCTCAAGGAGATCCTGCCGCACCGCTCCCAGGATACGAGCCTCCAGGAGCGGTTCCTGCTCGAGGCCGAGATCACCGGCAGGCTGCAACACCCGGGGATCGTGCCGATCCACGACCTGGCGTTCCGTAGCGACACGGGCAAGGCGTTCTATGTGATGCCTTGCATCCGCGGCCAGACGTTCAGCGACGCAATCCAGGCCTATCACGAGCAGCGCGGGTCCGGAGCGAACCGCCGGCTCGAGCTGGCCCGGCTCCTCGACGCGCTCATTGCCGTTTGCGACACCGTGGGCTATGCCCACTCGCGTGGAGTGATCCACCGGGACTTGAACGGGAGCAACGTCATCCTGGGCGAGTTTGGCGAGGTGATCGTGCTCGACTGGGGCGTTGCCAAGGACACCCGCGGCATACCGCGCTCCGACCAGGACGGCGCCGCCCTGGGCGCTGGCCAGGCGGTCGGCCGGGACGGGCCTGATCCCCGCGCCGCATCCCAGCGGACGACGCAGGGCCGTTTGCTCGGGACGCCCACTCACATGTCGCCCGAGCAGGCGCTGGGGCGGCACGACCTGGTCGGACCTCGCAGCGACGTGTTCAGCCTGGGTGCGATCCTCCACGAGGTCCTGACCGGCCGGCCGCCGTTTTCCGGCGCGACCGTCGAGCAGCTTGTTCGCAATGTCGCCGCGTGTCGGTTCGATCCGGTCCGGCGAGAGGGCCCACCGGCGCCAAAGGGCCTGGAGGCGGTCTGCAAAAAGGCGATGGCCGCCGCGCCGGCCGATCGGTACGAGTCGGCGGTGGGGCTGGCGGACGACCTGCGGCACTGGGGTGCCGGTGAGCCGGTTTCGGCCTGGAAAGAACCGCGGGCGGTCCGCCTCCGGCGCTGGATCATCCGCCACCCGGTCCGCTCGTCGATCGCCGCGACAGCCCTGTTTCTCGGGGCACTGGGTGCTCTCGCCGGTGGCGCGCTCTGGAAAGTCGGCGAGGTGCGCCGTCACGAAGAGGTCCGCCGCCACACCGAGCGGATCAACGACCTGGCCTACGCCAATGCCGAGAAGGACGCCCGCGCGGTCGTCCAGCGGAAGCCAATCGAATGGTTCTCGCTGGGAATGGAGAAACTGGGCGAGGCGTCGCGGATCGAGAGCCCGTTGCGATCGGCCACGACGCTGCGCAGCCTGGCGGCCGAGTACTGCGCCGGGGTCGACCTCAAGGAACGGTGCCAGCTCACCTCGATCAATGCGGCATGCCTGGCTTTCCGCCGCGACGGCAAGCGCCTTGCGGTCGGCGAACATCACGGAATTCCGCTCTGCCAGGTTCTCGTCTTCGATGTGGCGAGTCAGAAACTTGCCGCCTCGTACTCGATCACCGCGTTGACCCTCGACATGATACAGACCGGCGTCTCATCGCTGGCCTACAGCCCCGACGGCCGCTGGCTGGCCGCTGGGTTGCGCAACGGCAAGGTGCTGGCATGGGACACCGAAAAGCAGGGCGGCCTCACCGTCCCGTTCGATCTCGGAAACCACAAAGAGCGAGTCGTCAAGGTGGCATTCTCGCCGATTGGAACGACCCTCGCCTCGGCCTCCGAGGATCACTGCGTCAAGCTCTCGGTCTTCGAGAAGAGCTGGGTTCAGGCGGCTTCGTTCGACGTTCCCGACAAGATACACGACTTTGTCTTCAGCCCTGATGGCACCCGCCTGGCTTGCCTGGCCGACCGGGGACTGTACTCCCTCGAAACGGACAGGATCAAGCAGGAGCCGCCGTTCGCTCACGGGCAGATTCAGCCCGACCGATCGTACGCAGATTCTCAGCGAATCTGCTACGGTCCCGATGGGCAGACCTACGCCGCCAGCGATGGTCGGCGCGCCATTTTCCTCAACCCCGGACGCAGGAACGAACGACGGAGGCTCATCGACCCCGACCTGGGTACGGCCCATACGGAAGACATCCACCGACTCGAATTCAGCCCCGACGGCAGTTTGCTGGTTTCGGGCTCGTCGGACAATACCATCAAGGTCTGGGATGTCGCCTCGAGCGAGCTGATCCTGACGCGAAAGGCCCTCACTCAGGCCATCGTCTACCCTTCTTTCAGTCCGGTTGGGGGAACCCTGGCGGTAGGGACGTCCAGCGGCGTGACCTTGTTCGACGTCCTGGGCCTCGAGACCATGACGACCAGGGCGTTTGAGCCCGACTCCGTCCGTGCCTTCTCCTTCGCGGCGGGCGACGATTCCACCGTCGAGAGGTTGATCACGGCAACGGGTGAGCATGTGCCGAATTCTTCGGAACACGAGGAGACCATCGGCCTGTGGGGCCTTGATTCGGTCCGGCCCTTGCACCACACCGCGATCTCTTGGCGATTCGATGGCATGCGGCAGGTGTATTTCCTCGAAGCACTTCCGCGCAGCTCGCTGGTTGCGTATGGCGGCGGTGATTTGGCCCATTTCTTTGATATCGACAAGTTCCGTGAGGTTGGGTCAACGCCGGCGAAGGAGTCGGCGGCGCTCGGCTTTTCGCCCGATGGTCGATCGCTCTGGGGCGTGATCGACGACCTCCAGGTCGTTTCGTGGTCGATGCCCGACCGGTCGCGGAAGACGAAGTGGGGGCTGGACGAGACGATCAAGCTGAGCGGACGGATCGGGCTCGCATGCCTGGCGGCCGGCGCGCGATGGGTGGTTGCCGGCTCCCGCGCGGGGCTGGTCTATGTGCTCCGAACGACCGACGGTCAGCAGGAACGCGTTCTCCGGGCCAGCGGGCCGATCCGGTGCATCGCATTGAGCCCCGACGAATCGATGGTGGTTTGCGGGTTGATCGATGGCCGCCTCGCGCTGTTCCGGCCGGAATCGGATGAGCGGGCCCGGGAGTTCCCCGCTCACCGGGATACCATCAACGCCGTCGCTTTCGATGCGGGTGGCCGGTTACTCGCATCAGCGTCGGGTGATAAGACAGTCGGGCTTTGGAACGTCGATGGTCCTTTGTCCCTGACCGAGCTTCTCCGGATACCCTCACGCTCGGGACATCCCGTGCTATCCGTGAAATTCAGCCACAACGGCCGAATCTTGGGCACGCTGGTCCAGAACGAGAGCGCCGTCCGGCTCTGGCACCTCGACCGACTCCGTTCCCAGCTCGGGACCTTGGGCCTGAATTGGAATTCCTCCCGCCGGTAGGGCCGACACCCTCGTCGGCCATGAGGAACGCCGCTTGACCTCTCCTGCGAAACGCACGATAATCCATTCACAGGTTTGGCATGAGATCATTCCGCCGCGGATCCGCCCACTCCCTTTTTGGCCCATCCCCAAGACGCCGGACTGACTCGACACGTTTCCCACTGGTGGTAGATTGCCGATGGCGACGACGGGAGACGATGAAACTCGCGGCCTGCTCGAGGATATCCTGTCGCGGCGGATCATGATCCTCGACGGCTCGATGGGCGCGCTGCTCTACACCCACGAGCTCACCGAGGAACAATTCCGCGGCGAGCGGTTCCACCGGCATGGGAAGAACCTCAAGAACTGCACCGAGGTTCTGGTCCTCTCTCAGCCCAAGCTGATCGAGGACATCCACCGCGCTTACCTCGAAGCCGGCGCCGACATCATCGAGACCGACACGTTCAATGCCACCGCGCTCTCGTTGGAAGAGTTTGGTCTCGACGAACACGTCGTCGAGCTGAACAGGGTCGCGGCCGAGCTGGCCCGCCGCGCGGCCGATGAATACTCGCGCAGGACGCCGCAGAAACCCCGGTTCGTGGCCGGCAGCATCGGGCCGACCAAGAAGCAGCTCTCGATGGGCATCCACGTCGAGGACGCCGGCCGGCGCGACGCCACCTTCGACCAGATGGTCGCCAATTACTCGCAGCAGATCCAGGCCCTCGTGGCCGGCGGCGTCGACATCCTACTGCCCGAGACCGCGTTCGACACGCTCGTCATGAAGGCCTGCCTGTTTGCGATCGACGCGTTCTTCGAGGAGACCGGCAGGCGACTGCCGGTCATGATCTCGGGCACGATCTTCGACAACGGCCGCACCCTCTCCGCCCAGCCGGTCGAGGCGTTCTATTACTCGGTCTCGCACTTCGATGCCCTCTCCGTCGGCCTCAACTGCGCCGTCGGCGTCGACCTGATGCGGGGCTCGATCGAGAGCCTGGCGTCCATCTGCCGCACCCGCGTAAGCTGCTATCCCAACGCCGGCATGCCCGACGGCTTCGGGGGCTTCCTGGGCGACAAGGACCACACGGCCGGCGTCCTGGGCGAGTTCGCACGCAACGGCTGGCTGAACCTGGTGGGCGGGTGCTGCGGCACCACCCCGGATTGGATCGCGGCGATCGCCCGGGCGGTCGAGGGCGTTCCACCCCGCCGGATCCCCGACCTGCCCCATCGGAGCAATTACAGCGGCATGGAGCCGCTCGTCATTCGACCCGAGACCAACTTCATCACGATCGGCGAGCGGACCAACATCACCGGCTCCAAGCGGTTCGCTCGCTTGATCAAGTGCGGCGACTACGAAGCCGCCCTGGCGGTGGCGCGCGACCAGGTCGAGGGGGGCGCCAACATCCTCGACGTCAACATGGACGAGGGCTTGATCGACGGCGAGCAGGCGATGACCCGGTTCCTCAACCTGGTCTCGGCGGATCCCAGCATCGCCCGGATTCCGATCATGATCGACAGCTCCAAGTGGAGCGTCATCGAAGCGGGCCTCAAGTGCGTCCAGGGCAAGTCGATCGTCAACTCGATCAGCCTGAAGGGAGGCGAGGAGGAGTTCCTGCGCCAGGCCCGGCTCGTCCGGCGATACGGTGCCGCGGTCGTCGTGATGGCCTTCGATGAACAGGGGCAGGCCGTCACCACGGACCACAAGGTCGCCATCTGCGGCCGCGCCTTCAGGCTCCTCACCGAGCAAGCCGGCTTCCCGCCCGAGGACATCATCTTCGACGCCAACATCCTGACGGTCGGCACCGGGATCGAGGAGCACAACAACTACGCCGTCGAGTTCATCGAGGCGGTCCACGAGCTGAAGCGGGTGTTCGCCGATTGCAAGACGTCCGGCGGCGTGAGCAACGTGTCGTTCTCGTACCGCGGCAACGACGCCGTCCGCGAGGCGATGAACGCCGCGTTCTTGTACCACGCCATCCGCGCCGGCCTCGATATGGGGATCGTCAACGCGGGCCAGCTCGCGGTCTATGAAGAGATCCCCAAGGACTTGCTCGAACGGGTCGAGGACGTTCTTTTGAACCGCCGCGGGGACGCCGCCGACCGGCTCACCGAGTTCGCCGAATCGGTCAAGTCGTCGAAATCGAAAGACCGGGGCAAGGACCTCGCCTGGCGCGACGCGCCCGTCGCCGAACGGCTCAAGCACGCCTTGATCACGGGCATGGTCGACTTCATCGAGGCCGACACCGAGGAGGCGAGACAGGCGGTCGACCGCCCGCTCTCGATCATCGAAGGCCCCTTGATGGACGGCATGAACGTCGTGGGCGACCTGTTCGGCGCCGGCAAGATGTTCCTGCCCCAGGTCGTCAAGAGCGCGCGGGTCATGAAGAAGGCGGTCGCTTACCTGACGCCGTTCATGGAGGCCGAGAAGGCCAAGGCTGCCGCCGCCGCGGGCAGCGGCAGCGGCGAACCAACCCGCGAACACACGACACGCGGCCGGATCTTGATGGCCACCGTCAAGGGAGACGTCCACGACATCGGCAAGAACATCGTGGGCGTCGTCCTCGCCTGCAACGACTACGAAGTCATCGACCTGGGCGTGATGATCCCCTGCGAGCAGATCCTCAAACAGGCTCGCGAACGTCAGGTCGACATGATCGGGCTCTCGGGCCTGATCACCCCCTCGCTCGACGAGATGGTGTACGTCGCCCGCTCGATGGAGCGCGAGGGTTTCAAGCTCCCGCTCTTGATCGGCGGGGCCACCACCAGCGCCCGGCACACCGCGGTCAAGATCGCGCCGCAGTACCACGGGATCGTGATCCACGTCAAGGATGCCTCGAGGAGCGTGGGCGTGGTCGACCGACTGAGGCGGACCGACGCCCGCGCCGAGCTCGACTCTCAAAACCGCGCGGTGCAAGACCGCGAGCGCACCGCCTTCAGCCAGCGCGTCCAGCGCAAGCTGGTCCCGTATGCCGAGGCGATCGAGCGCCGCTTCCGCCTCGACTGGAACAACCCATCGATCGCCGTCCCCTCGTTCCTGGGCGCTCGAACGCTCCGCTCCATTCCACTCGACGAGATCGTCCCGTTCATCGACTGGTCCCCGTTCTTCCTCACGTGGGAGCTCAAGGGCAAGTACCCCCGGATCTTGGGCGACGCCCAGCTCGGCCCACGGGCCCGTGAGCTGCTCGACGACGCCCAGGGCCTGCTGCGGAAGATCGTCGGCGAACAGCGCCTGACCGCAAATGCCGTCTACGGCTTCTTCCCGGCCAACGCCGTTGGGGACGACATCGTGGTTTACACGGACGAGTCGAGACGGAGCGAGCGAGTTCGGTTCCCCGCGCTGCGGCAGCAATGGGAACGTGACGGTCAGACGTCGTTCCGGTCGCTGGCCGACTACCTGGCCCCGCGCGCGACCGGCATCGCCGACTACCTGGGCGCCTTCGCGGTCACGGCGGGGATCGGCGTGGAGTCCTTGGTCGAGCAGTTTGACCGCGACCACGACGACTATAACGCAATCATGAGCAAGGCGCTCGCCGACCGGCTCGCCGAGGCCCTGGCCGAGATGCTCCACAAGCGAGCACGCGAAGAATGGGGATTCGGCCGCGACGAGCGCCTGTCGCACGACGAGATGATCGAGGAAAAATACCGGGGCATCCGCCCGGCCTCGGGCTACCCGAGCTGCCCGGATCACACCGACAAACGCGGCTTGTGGGAGCTTCTGGACGTCGAGGCGGCCGCCGGGATTATCCTGACCGAGTCGTACGCCATGTATCCCGGGGCCTCGGTCAGCGGCTTCTACTTCGCCCATCCCCAGGCCCGCTACTTCGCCGTCGATTTCATCAGTCGCGACCAGGTCGTGAGCTACGCGGCCCGCAAGGGGATGCCCGTCGCCCAAGTCGAGCGCTGGCTGGCGCCCAATCTCGCCTACGACCCCGATTGAGGCCGCCCCGCGTTAACACCGTCGGCTGGCCGTTGCGTTTGAGGTCAAGGAACCAGCGAGCAACCGATGCGAGAGTTCGCGAGCAGTTGAGGGGCCTGGAGGAGGAGTTGGATGATTCCGGACCATCCGAAATAACTTGAAACTCGGTCTGACATTGCGCCACGAAGCTCGGGAAAGGAGAATCATCTCAAAATGTGAAACCTTTCATTGAAACCCTGCGGGTAACCAATCCCGTCCGGCAGAGCCGGGCCAGCAGCCGGGAAGCGAGTCTTGCGTGGGGACGGGTGACCGTCACTGCGAAGCGTAGACAGCGAGATCAAACGCTGTGTGATTGAGCCCCGAAATTTCCTTGTCGTGAGCCTTCGTCTTTGTCAGACGCGGGGGCCGAGCCAGGCATTAGCTACACCTGGACCCACAGGCGTGCCTGGTCACACCGGGGTCGGAGGAACATGGCGAATGATCGCACGGGTTTTACGGGAACGTGGGAGATCCTGGCAGTTCCTTGAAGCAAACCGGATCGGGAGCAACCGGTACAGCAAACTCCGGGATGATCCGTCGGCCATGCGTCTGCGGCCGAACGGGGACGAAACGCAGGCGCTCCGAGGTATCGCCAAGCGAAGGAAACGAAGCGCGGCGAGAAGGCTGTCAGGAAGTCGCAGCGCCCCATAGTAGCCTCGAAGCGGGGGAACGGCCCTTTCGGACCCCG
>JBIOJM010000034.1:0-46876 GCA_044450785.1 Isosphaerales bacterium | reverse complement strand
GCCTGCCACCCCGTTGCGGCGGACCGAGAAGAAACGGCCGCCCGCCCCGCCACCCTTGATCGGCAAGATGGCCTTGGGCCCCGTGCGGTTCATCCGTAAAGGGAACGAGCGGGTTCAGTACCGCGACTGGATGACCGACCCCGCCGACGTCGACAGCCTGCTCAACTGGACCAATACCAAGCTCGGCATCCACTACGGCAAGGCCGAGGTGGACTTCGAACACTTCTCGTTCGACCCGCGCGAGGTCCCTGCCCTGCTCTTCGCCGGGCATAACGCGTTCACCCTCGATGATCGCACCCGCCAGCTCCTCGCTCGCTATGTGCTCGACGGTGGCACGTTGATCGGCGACGCGTGCTGCGGCTGGAAAGACTTCAACGACGCCTTCCGGCGCGAGCTGGAGGCGATCTTCCCCGGCCGGCCACTCCGCAAGCTCACTCCCGACGAGCCGCTTCTCTCGGCCTATTACAAGCTGGGCAACTTCACCTACCAGAAGGCCGACGGGTCGAAATACGAAGCGGAGCCTTGTCTCGAAGGGATCGGCTTCGGCTGCCGCACCGGCGTGATCTACTCACCCGCCGACCTGACCTGCGGCTGGGACGGGCACGATCACCCCCGCGGGCTTCGCGTCGTGATCGACCAGGCCCGTCAAATCGGCGCGAACTACGTGACGTACGTTCTGGGCAGCTACCAGCTCGGCCGGTTCCTGAGCACGACCAAGGTCTACCACGAGGCGTCCGCATCCGCCCGCGATGACTTCGTCTTCGCCCAGATCATCCACGAGGGAGACTGGGACCCCGATCCCTCCGCCGTCCACAACCTGCTCAAGCACGTCCGCGACAACTCGACCTTGACCATCAAGTTCAAGCGCGTGGACGTGAAGCTGACCGACCCGAAGGCCATGAACTATCCGTTGCTGTACCTCACGGGGCACCATGACTTCCGCTGGTCGAAACCAGAAGCCGAGTGGCTTCAGCGTTATCTGAAGGCCGGGGGAATGCTGCTGGCCGACGCCTGCTGCGGCCGGACAGCCTTCCACCTGGCATTTCAGCGCGAGATCGCCAGGGCGCTCCCGGACAGCCGGCTCGAAGACCTTCCGCTCGACCACCCGCTGTTGCACGCCCACAACGACATCACCAGGGTCGCGTACACCCCGCGCGTCGCCGAGGACTTCGGCGCGCTTTCCGCCCCCAGCCTTCAGGGCATCACCCTCGACGGCCGCTTGGCCGTGGTTTACAGCCGGTTCGACCTCGGCAACGGCTGGGAACAGTTCCCCCACCCGTACGCTTACGGCTACAGCGAGAAGGACGCCCTCGCCATCGGCACCAACGTGATCGTCTCGGCAGTCACGCACTAAGAGGATGAAGGATGAAGGATGAAGGATGAGTCGGAAAGGATCTGTCATATTCATCCTTCCGCCTTCCGATGTGGTCATTCGTCAGTGGTAGAAAAGCGAGCAGCACGCATGTCCCCGCAAGCAGACGCAGTGATCGCACAGCTCGAACGGGCGCGACGGAGATGGTGGCGTTGCTCCCTGGTTTCGGGTCTCCTTCTGGCCGGGGCCTTCGCGCTGGCGGTCTTCACGGCGTTCGCTCTGGTGGACGCTCTGATCGGCCTTCCCGAGCGCGGGTTGCTCGCGCTGTTCGTCGGATGGTCGTTTCTGACGGTCGGGGCACTCGCGGCCGTGTTGCTGCGGCTGCGGCGATGCCGGCGGAGTCTCTCGGCAACAGCCCGGCGGGTCGAAATCGAGATGCCCGAGCTCGAAAGTCACCTGATCAACCTCGTGCAGTTCGCTTCCTCGGTGTCTGACCCGAACTCCAACGGCTCGACCGGCGACCCGTTCCGCCGGGCGGCCCTGACCGAGGCCGCCGTGGCAATGAAGGACGTGGCCTTCGAGCAGGCTGCCGCGCGCAGCTCGCGTCGCCGCCGATTCGCTTTGGGGATGCAGACGACGCGTGACACGATCGAGGCCTGGGCCGTGCTGGCGGCGGTCGCCCTACTGACCCTCCTGCTTGGTGCCGCGGTGCCGACGTGGGCCTCGGCAACTCGCCGGCTCGCCCGCCCCTGGGCGTTCATCCCGACTGTCGGTTCCGTCAAGATCGTCAAGGTCGCCCCGGGCAATACCGAGGTCTTGATGGGCTCGGGCCTGGAGGTCACCGCCCTAGTCGAGAGTCCCGCACACAAGAATGATACGGCGACACTCTTCGTGCGGCCCAAGGGAACCAACGGCCCCGAGACAGCCGTTCGGATGCTCCCGGATGCCAGTCAGCATACGTTTGTCGGTGCGCTGGCGCAGGTCCTCGGGCCGCTGGAGTACCGGCTCCAGGTGGGCGACTCCCAGACGAATCGCTTCACCGTCCTGGTCTATGAGCGGCCCACGGTTTCGGCCGTGGAAGCGACCTACGAGTTTCCCGCCTACCTGGGCCGCCCGAACCAGACGCGAACCCAGAATCACGCCGACCTGGAAGCGCCCCAGTTCACCCGTGCCTCGCTCCGGATCACGCCCTCGGCGCCGGTTGCCGCCGGCCGGCTCGTGATCGACGGCCAGACTGTCCCCGCCCGCGTGAGCGACGGCGGCCGCGCATTGCTGGCCGAACTCTTGCTGAAAGATTCGACGACCTACACGATTCAGCTCGTCACCCGGTCGGGCCACACCGACCCCGAGCCCCGGATCAACCGCGTGAAGGTCGTCCCGGATGCCCCGCCCTTCGTGCAGCTCGCCGAACCCGCCCGCGAGGCGAGCGCGGCGGCCGGCGCCAGGGTCCCTGTCGTCGTGCGCGCCGGCGACGACTACGGCCTGAGCGAAGCCCGGATCGAGATCAAGCCGGGCGACGATGAGAATCCGGACAAGGACACGTCCAGGAGCGACGGCACAGCCTCCGCGTCCGCGACGCCGGAAACGTTGGCCCGCTGGACGACCTTTGCCGATCCGGCGTCCGCGACGCTCTTCCGTGAGCTCGTGCTTGACCCGGCGAAGTTCAAGCCGGGCCGATCCGTGCTCGTCCGCGCGGTCGTGCGCGACGGCCGGGCGCTGAAGCTTCCAGGCCAGACCCTGGAACCGCAAGAGGCCTCCACGCCCTGGCACCGGGTCCGCGTGATCGCGCCCGAGACAAAGTCGTCGGCCGGCCTCGCGCAGCTCGATGCGCTCCGCGCGGGGTTGTTGCGGCTGCTCGAGGAGCAGGTCCGCGCGCGGGTCTCGGCGGCCGAGGTGCCGAAGCACGCCATGAAAGATGACGCGACCAGGAGCGCCCTAGAAACCCTCCGGCGGCAGGCCGGCGTGCAAAAGGGGGCCGTTGCGCTCGTCGAGTCGGTCGGGCCGGTGGCCGCGGAGGAGACGCGGACCGTCAAGCGGGTCGTGAACAAGCTGGCCTATGGAGACATGCTCACGGCCGTCCGCCAGGCCGAGGCCCTCGCCCAACTCGAGAGCCCCGCCGCTTCGGCCGTGCCGGCCGCTGCCCTTGTGCTCACGCAGGACCGCGTCATCGACGTCCTCCGCCGCCTGCTCAACGAGCTCAGGAAAGAAACTGCCGAACTGCTCGCCGACCTCAAGAAAAAGCCGAGCACCGAGCTGCCACAGGATGTCAAGGACAAGCTTCGCGACCTCAAATCGAAGTTGCTGGAGTTCCTCAAGCAGCAGAAGAAAGTGATCGAGGCCACCGAGAACCTCGCCAAGACGCCGGTCGACGACTTCACGGAGAAGGAAAAGCAGCTTCTCAAGGATTTAGCCGCCGCCGAGGACGACTGGTCGAAGTTCATGGCCGACCGGCATACGGACCTGAGCAAGCTCCCCGAGCAAGACTTCTCGAACCCGAGCGCGCTCAAGGAGCTGCTCGAAGTCCAGACTGAGCTCAAGATGGCCAAGGACGCGCTCACGAAGAAGACGGCGGACATCGCCGTGCCGCTCGAACAGCTCGGCGCCGAGATGGCCAAGGAGATCACCACGAATATCGAGAAGTGGCTCCCCGATACACCCGACCGCGAGCGCTGGAGCCAGGAAGAGCCGCTCACCGACTCGATGAAGGAAGCCCCGATGGCCGAGCTTCCCAAAGAGCTCGAAGACATTGTCGGCAACCTGATGGAGGGCGAGGAAGACCTGTTCGACGAGATGGAGGACGTTTCCAGTAGCTGGACCGACTCGCTCGACAAGGGGTCCGGCTGGGACGCGATGGATGGTCCGATCTCGAACATGAGCGCCCGCGGAGTGACCGGGAACCGGCTGCCCAATACCAGCGAGATCTCGGGGCGAAGCGGTGAGGGCCGTTCCGGCAAGTCGACCGGCGAGTACGTTGCCGACACCGCGTACGGCAAGGGGGGACGAAAGACGCCGAGCCGGCTGACGCCCGACGCGAACGTCAAGGGGCAGGTCAAGGATTTCAGCAAGGACCCGGTCGGGGGCGCGACGGGCGGCGGCAAGGAGTCCGGCCAGGGGGGCGAAGGGCTCCGCGGTCCGGTCCCGAACCGACCCCAGCGGCAGCTTGCCCGGCTCGCCGCCAAGCAGGCTTCGCTCCGGAACAAGGCCGAAGCCGTCGACCTCAAGTTCCAGGTGATGAAGTTTCACCACACCGACCTCAAGAAGCTGATCGGCCAGATGGCCGCCGTCGAGGACGACCTCCGCGCCGGCCGGTATCGCAACGCGCTCCGACGCCGCGAGGTGCTGCTCGATGGGCTGGGCCAGGCCAGGATGGCCGTTCGAGGCGAGTCCGTCATCCGCCAGGACCAGACCGCCAACCTGCCGACCGAGATTCAGAAGGAGATCCTCGGGAGCATGAAGGAGGCATCCCCCGAAGGTTGGGACGAGCTCAACCGGCGCTACTTCGAGCGGCTTTCGACCTCCAGGCCCGCCGCGCCGGCACCAGCGCCGGCAACAGCGCCGTCCCCGGCCCGCAACGCGCCGCCTCGCTGAGTCCATCCCAGACGGAGAATCCAACCGCCATGGTCCAGACCCTGATCCCGGCTTTGACCACTCTGCTCATCGCCGGGACGGTCGCGGCCGCTCCGCAGGCGCCCGCGAGCGCCAAGGTCGTGATCCCGTTCGACTTCGAGTCCCGGTTCGACGACGGCCTCTACGGCCAGACGATCGGCGACATGCTCTGGACCAAGATCAAACGCGAGGGTGGCTTCGTCCTCCCCGAGTCGATGCAAGACGTCCGCGACTGGTGCCAGCGCACCAAGACCCTGCCGAACCCTGACATGTCTCTTGAGGCGATCAAGAAGATCGTCGTCGACGAGCAGGCCGGCGATATCGGCATCTGGGGCAAGGTCGAACGCGTGCAGGGCTTCGACACCGACGTCTATGACCTCTGGATCATCGTGGCCGATTTCTCCACGAAGCCGGTCAACGTTCTTTACAGGAAGAAATCCCGAACCAAGACGGTCAGCGAGATTCCGCATGTCTATGTCAAGGAGGCGCTCGATTGCCTCTATGGTCGATCCGGCGCGCCAGCCGCACCGGCCGTCGTCGACCCGGCCATTGCCGACCGCTGGAAATCCGGGCCCAACCTGGTGAAGGGCGACTTCGAGGCCGGCAGCGGCCACCCTCAGGGCTGGGACGCGCTGCCGGCCTTCGTCACTTGGGTCTCGACGACGCGAGACAAGAACGCGAAGGCGCACGCCTCGCGCGTGATCCGGTTTACCTTCGGCGAGGAGGTTGCCGGCACGACCGGTGTGCTTTATTACAGCGAGTATTTCCCCGTCGAGGCGGGCTCAACCTACCGGTTCCAGTGCCGCTGGAAGAGTACCGGCTCAGCGGCGAAGGTCTTCATCAAATGCTACGACGAGTTCTCCGGCGGCATCGAGGGCGGCGTCGCCCGGCGTGAGGTTTACCGCAGCCAGCAGAACCTTTCGGGGGATACCGGCTCCTGGAACGTCCAGACCGAGGACTTCACGCCGAAACACCCCCAGTTCACCCCGCGCTGGGGGCGCATCATGCTCTACGGCTACTGGCCCGCCGGGACTGTCGAATGGGATGATTTCGTCGTCAAGCTCGTGAAGCCGGCAGCGACCAGGTCGACACCGGCTCGAAAGTCACCAGGCCCTCCCACGCACGAGCAATAGCGATCTCGTGTCGTCGAGCGGCTCAAGACGGGCCCTTGCCCTTCCGCCATTTCTTGCGGATCAGCTCGAGCTTCAGCGTCAAGGTACGGAGCGAGCAGCCAAGCTGCTGGCGGATTTCCTCGTTGCTGTAGCAGGCCAGCTTCAGCTCGGCGATCCGGCGGAGGGCCTCGTCCCCCAGCTCGTCGAGCCGGCGGAGGTACTCCTCGGCCAGCATCGCGGCAAACTCAGGGCTCGGCTCGGAGCCGATGATCCGATCGAGCGAGCTCCCGTCGTCCTCGGCACCGGCATCGGCCGCGACCATGTCGGCCTCATTGACGACCTTGCCGCCCCCGCGCTTCTGGCGGATCTCGGCACGATGACGGTCGACGGCCTTGCAGGCAGTCAGGTGGACCAGCAGCCGCCAGAGGTCGTCGCGGTCCTCGAGCCGTGGGAACCGGCCCTCGCGAACGCCCTGGTACAACGAATGGAACGCGCTCGAAGCCAGGTCATCCTCATCGTTGACCGCCGTCGAGCTGCGCAACGCGCAAAGTTTCGCCCGGGCCCGCTCGACCAGCATGGCGTAGTAGCGATCCCACAGCGGCTGAAGCGCCTGCCCGTCGCCGGCCTTCAGGCCGCCGATCCAGCGGGTCACCGATCCAGCCGGCTCGTCCACGGAGGCCCTCTGCATCAGGTCATCTGATCGGACGGATTCCATGGCATTTTATCACGCCTCCTGAACCGTGACATCATTCTCCCGCGCGTGCTCGGGTCCAGAAAGCCCCGGGGTTCCAGGTCGGATTGCGCGTCCCGAACCGGTTTGTCGGTTAACTACTATAACGAGTTGGATGTCTGGATCGGGGCGCGATCGGCCCGTACGATGGGAATCACCAAGGGGCGGTTCTCGCGGGTCGTGACCCGCCCGGCCGTACGTACCGAAGGAGTTCCGAGCATGCCCTCGCCGAACCTGCCCGTCGACGACTCACTCCCACCGGACGACCTCGCGCGGGTCATTGCATCCTGCGAGCGGTTCGAGGCCGACTGGAACGCCGGACGACCGCGGCGGATCGAGGATGAGCTCGCCAGGGCGGGCGAACCGATCCCCTCCCGTTTGCTCCGCGAGCTACTGGCCCTCGAGTATGAGCTGTCGCGCCGCGACGGCCGGTCCGCGGACCTGAACGCCTACCTCGCCCGGTTCCCCGACCGGGCCGAGACCGTTCGGGACGTATTCGGCGGCGAGACTGTGACCGCGCCATGCGGGGAGACGGTAGGGCCCGTGATGGGCGAGGAGCAGGCCGCTTCACCCGAGGGCTACGAGCTCCTGCGGAAACTCGGAGAAGGCGGCCAGGCGACGACCTACCTGGCGCGCGACCGCGCGCTGCAACGCCTGGTCGCCCTCAAGCGCTACCACGGGATCGCCTCCGTCGGCCGGCGCGAGGCAGTGCTCAATGAGGGCCGCGCCCTGGCGCGGGTCCGCAGCCCGTTCGTCGCGCCGTGCTACGGCGTGGAAACCCGGGACGACGAGATCGACCTGGTCGTCGAATAGTCCCCGGCCGTCCGCTCTCCGAGCTGACGGCCGACGAGCGGGCCGACATCGGGCGCTGTGCACGGCTGGTCGAGCAGGTCGCCGGGGGGCTGGCCGAGGTCCACGCCTGCGGGCTGCTGCACCGCGACATCAAGCCGCAGAACATCATCCTGGGCGACGACGGCCTGCCGCGGCTGGTCGATTTCGGCCTGGCGGTCCCGGTCGCGAGCGAGGCCCTCCAGGAAGTCAGCGGATCGCCCCGCTACATGGCCCCCGAGCAGGCCCGCGGCCAGGGCGAGCGGATCGACGCCCGGACCGACGTCTACGGGCTGGGAGGCGTGCTGTACTACCTGGTGACCGGGCAGCCGCCTCATGACGGCGAGACGCTCGTCGATGTTCTCGAGCAGGCCCGCGACGCCCCGATCGTCCCGCCCCGCCGGATCAATCCCCGGGTCCCGCGCGCCCTGGAGCGGATCTGCCTGAAGGCCATGGCGGCCGACCCTCAGTCACGGTTTCAATCGGCCGATAACCTACGCCACGCATTACGGCGCTACCTGCTGACGCGGCGGGTCGCGCCGGTGCTCGGTGCCGCCGCCGTGCTGCTCGCCCTGCTCGTGCCGGCCTGGGCGTTCTGGCCGGGGTCCGCGCGACCGTCACCGGACGCGTTGGGTCGTGCGATGGTACACCGAGAAACCACGGCACCGCGGTCCGAGCCGAAGCAAGGGCCTCAGGCCGGCCTGCGGGTGACCCGCTTCGAGATCCCCCATTTCCCCAAGCTCGATGCGAAGCACTTCGACCCAAGGCGCCTCGGGACTCTGGGTCAGAGCTCGTTCGCGGCCCACGAGGACGACGAGGTGACTGTGCGGGCGGAGCTCTCGGAGCCGGCCTATGCCTACCTGATCGCCTTCCGCCCCGACGGGACCGCGGAGCTTTGCGACCCCGACGACGAGAACACGCCGCCCCCCAAAAAATCGCAGCCCCTCTACCCGCCCCCCGCAAAGAGCGACGAGCGGTACCGCCTGAGCGAGGGGGCCGGCCTGCACGCCTTCGCGCTGGTCGTGTCGCACGAGCCGCTGCCCGCGTATCGCGTGTGGAAGCAGCGCATCGGGCCGATGGCGTGGGCCGCGGGGCTGCCGTGCGAGCCGGGGGTCGTCTGGCGCGACGACGCCCAGGGTCTTCAACCCCTCCTGGCCGGCGACCCCGCCGGCACCCGGGGCAAAGGGGTCAAGGCCCGTGGCGCCGGCGAGCCGGCCGCGAAGCTGGCGAGCTGGCTGCGCGGCCTGCCGGACGTCGATGCCGTGACCGTCGAAGCGTTCCCGATCGAGCCGGCCTCGGGGCCGTGACCGTGAAATGCCGGGCTTCGCTTTCTGATTCCCTCGCCCCCGCGGGGAGAGGGTGGCCGAAGGCCGGGTGAGGGGGTCCGGGGGGTGGCCTTCAACGAGATGTTTGGGAAAATCGGTATCGATGCAAGAATCCGGCAGGAATTGCCTGACAAAGGAAGACGCCCATCATGAAATCGCTTCGCGCCATGTTCCAGTTGGGGCTGCTGATCGGCTTTGGGATCGCAATCCCGGGCTCGCCCACGACAGCCCAGACGACGTCACCGAAGGAAGCGCACCGCCCTGCACCGGGACTGCGAAAGCTGACCGGCGACGACGCCAGGCGGGCAGCGGAGCTGGACAAGGCGATCGTGGCGGCACTGAGGGCGGACCGCTGGGACGAGGCGATTGCCAGGGCAGAGGAACTGCTCGCCGTGCGGGTGCGGGCCCAGGGGCCGAAGCACTTCGAGACGGTGAGCGAGGAGTGGCGCCTCAAGGCGTTGCGCCGGGTGGCCCCGATGCCGAACGAGGATCGAGTCGCTTACCAGTCCGTCCATACCATGATCGAGCAAGCTTTGGCCCTCAACGCCCAGGGGAAGTACGCGGCGGCCCAGCGGCTGTTGGAGAAGGCGCTGGAGATCCGCCGCCGATTGCTCACGGACGAGCACCCCGACACCGCCTACAGCGACAACGCCCTGGCTTACATCCTCGCCGCCCAGGGGAAGTACGCCCAGGCCCAGCCGGTGTTCGAGAAGGCGCTAAAGATCCGCCGCCGTCTGCTCACCGACGACCACCCCGACACCGCCAACAGCTACAACAACGTGGCGTTCAACCTTAACGCCCAGGGGAAGTACGCCCAGGCCCAGCCACTGCTGGAGAGGTCGCTGGAGATCAACCGCCGCCTGCTCACCGACGACCACCCCGATACCGGCCGAACATACAACAGCCTGGCGGACAACCTCAACGCCCAAGGGAAGTACGCCCTGGCCGAGCCGCTGTACGAGAAGGCGCTGGAGATCCTCCGCCGCTTGCTCACCGAAGACCACCCCACCACCGCCAACAGCTACAACAACCTGGCGATTAACCTCGCCTTGCAGGGTAAGTACGCTCAGGCCCAGCCGCTGCTGGAGAAGTCGCTGGAGATCAAACGCCGCCTGCTCACCGACGACCACCCGCTCACCGCCCGCAGCTACGGCAACGTCGCGTCCAACCTCAACGCTCAGGGGAAATACGCCCAGGCCCAGCCACTATTCGAGAAGTCGATGGAACTCTTCCGCCGCCTGCTCACCGACGACCACGCCGACACCGCCAAGAGCTACAACAACCTGGCGCTCAACCTCGCCGTTCAGGGGAAGTACGTCCAGGCTCAGCCGCTTGTCGAGAAGGCGCTGGAGATCAACCGCCGCCTGCTCACCGACGACCACCCCGATACCGCCGGAACCTACAACAACGTGGCTCACAATCTCAACGCCCAGGGGAAGTACGCCCAGGCCCAGCCACTGTTTGAGAAGGCGCTGGAGATCAACCGCCGCCTGCTCACCGACGACCACGCTGACACCGCCAGGACCTACAACAATGTGGCAGCCAACCTCGACGCCCAGGGCAAGTACGCCCAGGCCCAGCCGCTCTTCGAGAAGGCGCTGGAGATCCGCCGCCGCCTGCTCACCGACGACCACCCCGATACCGCCGCCAGCTTCCACAGTGTGGCGGGCAACCTCAACGCTCAGGGGAAGTACCTCGAGGCGCGAGACCGATTGCTGCGAGGAGTGAAGAGCCTGGATGCGGCCCGGCTCCGGATCGCCTTCACCGGAATGGAACGAGCCGGGACCTTGCGATCCATGCGCCCCGCCCTGGCCGCCGTGCTGGCACGGCTCGGTCAGCCTGCCGAGGCGTGGCAACGCGGGGAGGAAGACCTGGGCCGGGGCCTGCTCGACGAGCTGGCGGCCCGCCAGGACCGGCGGCTCGCACCCGGGCAGCGAGCGCGCCTCCGCGAATTGACCGCCGAGCTGGAACGGCTGGACAAGCTCGTGGAAAGCACGCCAAAGAAACTCGACCAGGTCGAGCGGGCCAAGCGGTTTGCGGAACTGAAGCGCCAGCGCGAGCTGGCCAGCATCGCCCTGGGAGAGTTCCAGACCAAGCTCGTCGAGGATCACGGCCCATTGGCGGGCCAGGTCGCGAGGCTCAACGAGATCCAGGCCGCGCTGCCCGCTGATGCCGCCCTGGTCGCCTGGGTCGACATCCCACCCGCGGGACCGAACGCGGCCGACCCGGACGGCGAGCGTTGGGGCGTGGTCGTCCGCTCCCGCGGCATCCCGGCCTGGATCCCGATCGCGGGGACCGGCCCCGACGGCCTGTGGACCAAGGACGACATCGCGCTCGCGGACCGAGTCCGGACGGAGCTGCGGCTCCGGCCGGGCGCCGGCCTGGCGGACCTGCGGCCCCTGCTCGAGAGATTACGCACCCAGCGCCTCGGGCCGCTGGCCAACGCGCTGGGCGCGGGTCTCCTGACCGCGCCCACCACGGACGCCGGCCAGCCGCCCGCCCGGAGGCTGATCGTCCTACCCTCCCGGGCCATGTCGGGCATCCCGATCGAGGCGCTGCTCGCCCCCGACGACACTCGGACAGTGAGCTACGCCCCCTCGGCCACCGTGTTCAAGTACCTGCGGGAGCAGCTCCGGCCGGACCGCCACGCCGGCCTGCTCGCCCTGGGCGACCCGATCTACGAGCGTCCCGACAAGTCGAGCGACCCCAAGCCATTGCCCGAACGCGGCCTGCTTGTCAACGTTGTCGGACCCGGCTCCAACGCCGCGACACACGGACTGAAGCCGGGCGATGTCTTGCTCGCCTACAACGGAATGGCGCTGAACAAGAAGGACGACCTCAAGGTCGTTGCCGAGGGCCAAAAGGCGATAGTCGTTGACGTCTGGAGGGATGGCCAGTCCTCCCACCGAGATCTGGCACCCGGCAAGCTCGGCGTCGTGATCGACCCCCGGCCCGCACCGGTCGCGATCGCCGAAAATCGCAAGCTGCAGCAGGTGCTGGTGGCGGCGCGAGGGGGCGATGAGGACTTCGCCCCCTTGCCCGGGACGAGGTATGAGGTCAAGGCGCTGGCTCACCTTTTCCAATCCGACGATCGGTCGACCAGGATCCTGCTCGCCGTCGACGCGAGTGAGCCCGAGCTCGACCGCCTGGCCGCCTCGGGCGAGCTGGGCAAGTTCGGCTTCATCCACCTGGCGACCCACGGGGTTATTGATGAAGATGTGCCCACCCGCTCGGCCGTGATCCTGACCCAGACCGGCCTGCCCGACCCGCTGCAACAGGCCCTGAGCCACAAGCCGGTTTACGACGGCCGGCTCTCGGTCAGGGAGATCCAGCGCGGCTGGGACCTGAAGGCCGAATTGGTGACGCTGTCGGCGTGCGAGACCGCGCTGGGCCGTGACGCCGGCGGCGAGGGGTTTGTGGGGTTTACTCAGGCGCTCTTGATGTCGGGCGCGCGGAGCGTCTGCCTGTCGCTGTGGAAGGTCGACGACACGGCGACGGCCCTCTTGATGCAACGGTTCTACGCCAACCTTCTGGGCCGGCGCCCCGGGCTCGCCGGCCCGTTGCCGAAGGCGGAGGCCCTCCGCGAGGCGAAGGCCTGGCTGCGCGGCCTGCACCGCGCGGAGGTGCTGGCCCTGACCGCGGACCTGTCGGGCGGCGTCGAACGGTCCAAAGGTGCAAAGGCCCGCCAGCCAACCGAGCATGCCGCCGTGGTACCCGGCGACGACGACCGGCCGTACGCGCCGCCGTACTTCTGGGCCGCGTTCGTGCTGGCCGGTGACCCGGACTGAAGGAGGATCCCAGTCTTGAACCACTGAAAGCACGGTAGGACACGGAACCGGAGCGCGCAGATTGAACGGAGGGTTCCTTTAATTATCATTATTTCCGTGTTTTTCGGTGTGCTGCGTGGTTAAGTTGATTGTTCGTCCTGAAGAAACTCGCGGCGTGCGCTCCGCGGACCTACCCCCTCTTCGTTCGGCGGAGGCACCTCATGTTCAGCAAGCTCATGGCGCCGTTGTTCGGGTCGCTTGTTCTCTTCATCCCGAATCCTGTTTCTGGTCAAGCGCCCGCGCCAAAACCAATGGCCGGTCAACCACCCGCGCCCGGATTGCGCAAGTTGACCGGCGACGACGAGAAACGAGCCATGCATCTGGATGAGCAGATCGACAAGGCCCTGAAGGCCGATCGCTGGGATGAGGCGATCGCGCGAGCGGAGGAGCTGCTCGCCTTGCGGACGCGGGGCCTCGGGCCGGAGCGTTTCGAGACGGTGAATGCGGAGTGGAATCTGAAGACGTTGCGCCGGGTCGCGCGGATGCCGCACGCGGATCGAGTTGCTTACCAATCGGCCATCACCATGGATGAGCAAGCAATAGCCCTCAACGCCAAGGGGAAGTACGCCCAGGCCCAGCCGCTGTTCGAGAAGCCGCTCGAGATCCGCCGCCGCCTGCTCACCGACGACCACCCCGTCACCGCCCAGAGTTACAACAACCTGGCGGCGAACCTCAACGCCCAGGGGAAGTACCTCGAGGCGCGAGACCGATGGCTGCGTGCGGTGAACAGCGTGGATGCGGCCCGGCTCCGGGCCGCCTTCACCGGACTGGAACGCGCCGGCACCTTGCAATCGATGCGCCCCGCCCTGGCCGCCGTGCTCGCCCGGCTCGGTCAGCCGGCCGAGGCGTGGCAACGCGGGGAGGAAGACCTGGGCCGAGGATTACTCGACGAGTTGGCCGCCCGCCAGGACCGGCGGCTCGCACCCGCCGAACGAGCCCGCCTCCGCAAATTGACCGCCGCACTGGAGCGGCTCGACCGGCTGGTGGAAACCACGCCCAAGGGCCTCGACCAGGCCGATCGGGCGAAGCAGTTCGAAGACCTGAAGCGCCAGCGCGAGCTGGCCAGCATTGCGCTGGGTGAGTTTCAGACCAAGCTCGTTCAGGATCACGGCCCGCTGGCGGGCCAGGTCGCCGGGCTGAACGAAATCCAATCCGCGCTACCCCCCGATGCCGCCCTGATCGCCTGGGTCGACATCCCACCGGCGGGCCCGAACGCGGCCGACTTGGGCGGCGAGCACTGGGGAGTGGTCGTTCGTTCCCGGGGCGTCCCGATCTGGGTCCCGATCGCGGGGACCGGTCCGGACGGGCTGTGGACCAACGACGACACCGCGCTCGCGGATCGCGTCCGCACTGAGCTGCGGAGTCGGCCCGGCGCCATTCCGGCAGACCTCCGGTCGCTCGTCGAGAGATTGCGCACCCAGCGCTTCGAGCCGCTGGCCAAGGCCCTGGGCGCGACGGTCGACAGCCTGCCGCCTGCCCGGAGGCTGATCGTCCTACCTTCCCGCGTCATGGCGGGCATCCCAGTCGAGCCGCTGCTCGCGCCCGGCGACACCCGAACGGTGAGCTACGCGCCCTCGGCTACCGTCTACATGTACCTGCGGGAACAGCCCCACCCGGACCGCCATGCCGGCCTGCTGGCCCTGGGCGACCCGGTCTGCTTCCCTCCCGTGCCGGGCACGCGATACGAGGTCAAGGCGCTCGCCCGGCTCTTCCAATTAGACAATCGGCCCACCCGGATTCTGCTCGGGGCCGACGCGAGTGAATCCGAGCTGGACCGCCTGGCCGCCTCGGGCGAACTCAAGCAGTTCGGCTTTATCCACCTGGCGACGCACGCGGTGATCGACGAAGGCGTTCCCGCCCGCTCGGCCGTGATCCTGACCCAGACCGGCTTGCCTGACCCGCTGCAACAGGCTCTGAACCACAAGCCGGTCTTCGACGGCCGCCTCTCGGTCCGCGAGATCCAGCGCGGCTGGGACCTGAACGCCTCGCTGGTGACGCTCGCGGCCGGTGAGACCGCCCTGGGCCGTGAAGCCGGCGGCGAGGGCTTCTTGGGGTTTACACAGGCCCTTTTGATGTCGGGCACGCGGAGCGTCTGCCTGTCGCTCTGGAAAGTCGATGACACGGCGACGGCCCTGCTGATGCAACGGTTCTACGCGAACCTTCTGGGCCGACGCCCCGGCCTCACCGGCCCGTTGCCGAAGGCGGAGGCCCTCCGCGAAGCAAAGGCGTGGCTGCGCGGGTTGCGCCGCGCGGAGGTGCTATCCTTGACCGCGGAGCTGTCGGGCGGTGTCGAGCGATCCAAAGGTGCCAAGGCCCGCCAGCCGACCGAGCTCGCCGCCGCGGTCCCTGCCGGCGCGGACAACGACCGGCCGTACGAGCCCCCGTACTTCTGGGCCGCGTTCGTGCTGGCCGGCGACCCGGATTGAAAGAGGAGATTGATGCCATGATGCGCCCGCTTGTGGCTGTTGGCATTCTGCTGCTGAGAGCTCAGCTCGCCGATGCCGCCGGCGTCGCCCCTCCTACCCCGAAGCCGAACATCGTCATCATCCTGGCCGACGACCTCGGTTACGGCGACCTCGGCTGCTATGGACATCCGCGATTCAAAACCCCCAACCTGGACCGGATGGCGGTGGAGGGGGTGCGGATGACGCAGCTCAACACGCCGATGCCCTTCTGCGCACCGACCCGCGCCGCCCTGTTGACCGGGCGGTACCCGTTCCGCTGCGGCCTGACGACCAATCCCGACCCCGAATCCGGCCCGGCTGCCGACGCCATCGCGCTGCCGCCCGGTGAAATCACCGTGGCCCAGGTCCTCCACGGGGCCGGCTACGCCACCGGCATGGTCGGCAAGTGGCACCTTGGCCACAAGAAACCCGAGTACCTGCCGACCCGGCGGGGCTTTGACGAATACTTCGGAATCCCCTACAGCAACGATATGCGCCCGGTCCGGCTGCTCGACGGCGAGACGGAGGTCGAATACCCGGTCGTCCAATCGACGCTGACCCGGCGGTACACCGAGCGGGCCCTGCGATTCATCGCCCGCAACCGCGACCGGCCGTTCTTCCTCTACTTCGCCCACGCCATGCCCCACAAGCCGCTGGCCTGTTCGGAAGCCTTCTACAAAAAGAGCGGCGCGGGCCTCTACGGAGACGCACTGGCCGAGCTCGACTGGAGCGTCGGCCGGGTCCTCGCCCGGCTCAAGGACCTCGGGCTGGATCAGCGGACCCTGGTCGTGTTCACCAGCGACAACGGCCCCTGGTACGGGGGCAGCACCGGTGGCCTGCGCGGCATGAAAGGGACGACCTGGGAGGGAGGGTTCCGGGTGCCGTGCATCGCACGCTGGCCTGGCCGGCTGCCCGCCGGCCAGGTCTGCCGCGAGCTGGCAGTGACCATGGACCTGTTCGCCACGGCCCTGGCCGCCGCCGGCGTCCCGCCGCCACCCGACCGCGTGATCGACGGCCGCGATCTGCTGCCGTTGCTCTCAGGGACAGCTCATTACCGCCACGACGTTATCTTCGGACACGCGGGGCCGCGGCTGGCGACCGTGCGAGACGGCCGCTGGAAACTGCACGTGCTGCCGGCCCGCGATCGCCGCGACGACTCTCCGGGCGGGCGCTGGATCGATCCGAGAGCTCCGGACGGAGTCACCATCCTGGCCCCGTTCGAGCAGCCCCAGCCGGCGGAATATCCCGGTCTGCGCACTGGCGACGAGACAAAGGCGATGAGCCTCTTCGACCTCGGCGACGACCCGGGCGAGCAGCACGACGTCGCCGCGGCGCACGCGGACATTGTGGCCCGGTTGAAGGCCCGGTACGATCAGATGGTCACCGAGATCTCCGCCGAGGCGAGGCGATCAACAACGTGAACAAAAGGCCCTTTGGGGCCGCGCATCGACAACTTGTTGTCGATGTTTGGAGAATTGATCGCCGGACGGAGCCGGCGCCTACACTAACCCGCCGCGCAAGCAAGGGGGCTTTGATTATCCTGCACGCGTTCAAGAACCGTCGCTGGCGCGATTTGAAGTTGCGCGTCGGGTCAGTACGCGGGAACTGCCCCGCACGGGCCACTTTTTCCGGGCACGGTCCCGGAAAAAACGTAACCTCTACCGTCGCAGGATGTCAGCGTCGCGCGCGCGCTTCTACGACCGGTTGCGGCTCCGCCGCTGTCGGGCATCCGGGAATCAGTGTCGTTCGGTGTGAGGCTTTGACATGACGCTGGAGGGTTTTCGCGAAGAGTCGTTCACGCATGACAGGAAGGCGCGGCCAGTCTATCGCCGTGGGTCCGGGCCGGGCGTGGTCGTGAAAAAAGCGCTCGATCGCGTTCTCGCTTTCTTCCGCGAGCGCCTCGCCACAGACGGCGACTGAGGGTCCGCATCAATGAAACGTCGCGAGCTCCGAGAATGCATGGAACGTCTTGCTGGTCGCAACCAACTGAGATTTGTGGAGAAGAGCAAATGCTTCCTCGGTATCCAGCAAGGTGTGATCGTGGAGCTCTTGGAGTGGGATGGAGTCGTCACGGCGAAGCTCAGCTCCCCTACCGCGGACATCGGCGACCAGGTTCTTGAAGACTTTGCCGGCTTCGTGAAATGGCACGAAGCTGGGCTGCCAACCTCTTGGATCAGTGCCCTGATGGAAAAAGACGCGAGCGGGCATGAATCCATTAGCAAGCGTGGTTGCTCCGTTCTCGTCGATGGCAAGCGTTTGGAGAGCATCGGGATCGACCGATTTTTGGAGATCACGACGCTTCTCGCTCAAGATCTGCACGCGCACGGTGCGTCCGAAACCTTGCGTTGCACGGAGTGCGGGAAGAAGGAGGCGGTCACGGTCGCGCTGGCCAATTACGCCTACACTCCGCTTTGCGATGGATGCTGGCAGGACCTCCAGTTCCATGCTGCGGCAGGCAAGCTGGCGACTCAACAATCCGTGAAATGGCCGCTTGTGCTTGCCGTGCTGAGCGTCCTGACCGTCTCGGGCGGTATGGCTTGGGGCTTTCTCCAGCAACCGGAGCGATTGAATCGATTCGGTTTCTACGCGATGCTGCTCCCCGCAGTCTGGGCGTATGGGCTCTGCTGGGCGATTAAACTCGTGGGCGGCGGCGTGACGCCCCTGCTGCGGGTGACTCTCTGCGGTTCCGTGATCCTCTCGGTCCTTGCCGGAAATATGTGGGGATACCGTTCTTTTGTAATCCAGCAGATGGAGAAGCGACTCAATCAACCAGTCCTCGGGCCCAGGTGGGCGGACTCGGCGCAACTGTACTTCTCCGCATTGCCCGACATGTGGCGGAGTGAAGCGCCATTCTACGCTGGAGGACTCATCGGTGCGTGGATCGGACTTCGTCTGCTCAAGAGCGAAGAAACGATCGATCTGCGATAGAGAAGGACGGCATCTTGGACGAGCTCTTGCTGGGCCAACTGTTCCTGGTTCATTCCCCTCGTGAAACGGAGGATCTTGTCGCAGCAAAAAATGATGTCGGCGATCCGGTGCTCCTGCTTACGGGACAAGGATCGCCTCCTTCTCGATCTCCGCCTGCATACCGGGCCGCAACGAGCTCGGGGTAAGGAGATCAACCGAGCGCCCGAACGCGTCCTCGAGGTACAGTTTCAGGCCCATGAAGCGGTCGACCTCGGCCCTCCCCTCGAACGTGACGAGGATGTCCAGGTCGCTCCCCTCCCGATCGTCGCCCCGTGCCATCGAGCCGATACGGCCAGCGTCTTGAGGCCGAACCGGCGGCGCAAGGCCGGAGCCTCGGCGTTCAGGTGATCTAGGATGTCCTGGCGGGTCATGGTCTCTCACTCCTCGGACAGTGTCTCTGATGACGAGGCTTCTCCGACTCTTGATGGCCTCGTTTCACAGTCCGCCATACATACCTTTATACCCGGCGTCGTGCAAAATGCCGACCATGGGGTTCGTCACCCCTGCCTCAGGTGGTAGTCAGGAACTTCCCGGACGCCTCCCGTCCCGATCTCGATCATTTTGCTGACGTCAGCAAAATGATGGTCGCAGTCGTTACCCGACTGCTCGCAAGAGGTCTTGGCTTTCCGGACGGCACCGTCGAAGTTCCGCGATTGGTCGTATCCCAACAAAGGCTGAATATCTCGAGCGGACCAGTATTCGGCCTGATACTCGTTCACCTTCTTCATCTCCTCGAAGGACTTGCCGCCAACCGAGGGCACGTGGGCATCGCTCATCGGAGACTCCTGCATAGGCGTTGGGCGATACACCATCGGATGATGCACAAAGGCGCGATCGTGTGCTTCTGCTATGACCGGACCTCAATCCGACCGATCAAATCGTCTCGCTTCCCATCGATGTCGTGCTGAGAATCAAAGTCGAGGCCGCCCTGGAAAGCCGTCTGATCGGGGATGCCTGACCGTTTCACGATCGCCCTCGTCGCGGATCCTCGCCGATGACGACGATTGCATTCTGACCGTGTTCCTTCGAACTTCGCCGGATCGGCAGGACGATACGGCGGCCATCGGTCAGTGGGGAGCCGGTGATCTCCGCGCCCTCGACTGGCTTGAATCGCCATTTCAACGCCCCGTCGTCGATCTGCAGGCAATAGAGGTGACCATCGAACGAGCCAAAGTAGACCGCATCCTCCGTACACAAAGGCGCTGAGTAAATGTCGGAACTCGCACCGTTGGACTCGGGTGTTTGATAGCTCCAGATCTGCTTGCCCGTCTCCGCGTTCACCCGATAAAAGCGGCCATCGCACGAGCCGCAGAAGATTGACCCATCCTGAAAGGCGACTCCTGCCTCGATTCGGGACTTCATGGGGAAACTCCAGAGGAGCGTCTTTCTCGTCTTATGAAGGCAGTAGAGCTGATTGTCCTGAGTGCCGAAGAAGACCCTGTCGTCGGTCACAGTCGGCTCCCCGTAGATCCCGCCCTTTGCCTGGAACGACCACCGGCGCCGCCCCGCCTTGAGATCGATGGCAACGATCCGGGACTGATCGAAGATCGGCTGGAAGATCACCACGCCGTCGCTCGCGGCCGTCCGGGGGCGAGACCGCCTGCCGCGCTGGGGTATCTCGCGCTCGTCGTCCAGCACGTCGTGCTGCCAGATCACTCTCCCGTCGAAGTCCACCGCAGAGATCGTTCCGCTCGAGTCTCCAACGATGATTCGATCCTTGATGATTAAGGGAGACGATTCGGTCGCGTCGCCCGCGAGCTTGCAGCTCCAGAGGACTTTTCCGTCGCTTCGAGCGACTGCCGTCAGGCCGTTCTTCGACGCGACGAAGATCACGTCGCCTCGCTTGGCGGGGGAAAAGTAGACTAGGCCTAGTCCGGCGGTCCGCCACAGGATTGAGCCACCGGTTGTTCTGATGGCATAGAGAGTCTCTCGCCGGTCGCCGACGTACACCACCCCGTCGGCGAGCAGAGGCTCGCCCGGATCGCCTTCGGTCGGAAACGTCCACTCTACCCGGGGGTGTTCCGGGAGGTGGCTGCCCGAGACCGATCCTATCCTTTGCGGTCCGCCCCGCGAGAGGGAAACCGCTGGGGCCTCAGCGACCGGCCGCGCTGATTGTGGTGGCAAGGCGATTGGACGCGGCGATTTCGCCTTCGCGTCATCCGCGGCCGGCAGCCCGGATTGAAGCTGGTAGCCCCAGGTGAATCCGGTGATAGCCACCCCGATCAGCCCGACCGTGAGCGCCCGAGCCAACTGGATCATGACGATTCTCTCCGATACCCCTCCGGCGAGCGCGGCGACCATTTGCGAGCTCGTTCCTCACGACGCCAATCGAATCGCCGCGTTGGCCGCAGAATCTAAAAGGCAATAGCTAAAGGGGACGGTCCTAATTATTACGGCAGATCGCAGAAACCGGGCAAGTCTATCCTTGTCCGAATAACCCAATCCAGGAAACCAATTAGACATGTCCCCTTTTCCGTCCCAACCATCGCCAACTCCCCTTACTCTGCACGTCCACGCTCTCAGCGTCGAATTCTAAACACGATCTGTTCCACTGCCGCGCCTTCTGGCAGCGGTTCACATTCCATTCCATTCTCCAGAACGCCCGTATGGGACGCCGCGTTGGGACTCATCATCAGGTCCCACCACCAGCGTTGGCCTACGCTCCGGTCCCGCGATTGAGCGCCATCAACAATCTCGCCGATTGTCAGATCCACCGACCCGTCTGCGCTAGCGTCGCACATTGCTCAAACCTCTCGGAAGAATCGAGGCCAGTTTGCCACGGTTCACCTCTCTTTGCGTGATCAGCCCCAGAGCGAGACCCAAGAACTGCTTATTTTTTTGTATTCTACCGCAGGCGAAAGTCAGAGTCCGCCCCGACATTGCGGAAAATAAAGGGGCATGGCTTAGAACTGACCGCGTTTGCCTTCAGTTCGTCGATGACGAATAGGACCGGCTTCGACCTATTTCCATTGAGAGCGAAGTCGTTCGGCGTCTTTCTGTAACGCTTTCGGGATATAGTAACGCACCTTTTCGGCCGGTGCTTCCGTCACCGGCTTGAGCCGTGTCAACCGCTGGGAGATCTCGATCGGCTTGGACTCTCCCTCGACCCGGACTCGGATCGCGTTATTGACGCTCTGCTCATCGTCCTCCTTCTCGGGGAAGTAGGGCTGGTTGTACTTCGCCTTCACACGGTCCACCAAGCAATACATCTCCGGTGGGTCGTACTCGACCCTGGAGGCGACCAGCCGGTTCAGCTCCACACCCCATCCCTGATAGTCTGGCGTCAGGTCGCCCTCGAAGTCGGGAGGTTCGATCATCGCCAGGCGATCCCGATCGAGGAATCGCCTCGCCAGATCGCTGAGGGCCTTGTCTTCGTGGGAGGTCCAGTTCTGAATCTGCTGGAGAACGGTGAACTCCTCGATCGCCAGGTATTGGGAGACGCTCGGTTCAGTCGCACTCCAGAAGTCCCGGATCGCCGGCACGAGCAGAGTGTCCCGGCCTTCGGCAAAGAAGCCCTTCGCTCTCGCCCACATCGCCTCCAAGAGCTTCTCGAAGCCTCGGGTCGTCTTGTGCAGGTAGACGTTGTGATACATGTAGTATCGAGAGAAGATGAATTCCTCGATAGCGAGACACGCCTTCTCCGGCCAGACGATATCACGGCCGGTCTGCTCGTCGCCGAAGAGCTCCAGGCTGTTGATCAACCGATACCAGTCGAAGTGACCGTAATCAGACCCGGTGAAGAGGCTGTCTCGCCGCAGGTAGTCGAGCCGGTCCATGTCCAACTGGCTCGACAGCAAGTACTTCTGCCACGAGGGATGGTTGTGGTCCTCGGGATCGACCAGCTCGGCGACGGTGCGGGGGAGTGACTGGTCACAGGCACGCAGCGCCTTGTGTAACGTCGTGTCGGTGGACTCGATGATTTTCTTGGACCATTGTTCGTGGTCGACGCCGAGGCACGGCTCGAAAAGGTGGGAGAAAGGTCCGTGCCCCACGTCATGAGTCAGAGCGGCGGCCAGGAGGGGCTCTCTCGCGCGTCGGACCTGGGCATCTTCGTAGTTGGAGTCGAGGTGTTCCATTACCTGAGTCATCAGGTGGAGGACGCCCAGAGAGTGAACCAGGCGGTTGTGATCGGCACCGGGAAAGGTCAGGTAGCTCACACCGAGCTGGTGAATGCGTCGGAGCCGCTGGATCTCGGGGCTGTTCAGGACGTCGAGCAGCCAGCCGTCCTTCTTGCGCTCGATACTGACGTAGTTGTAGAGCGGGTCACGGATGATCTTCGAGGCCATCGACGCCTCCGGTCAGGAGACGATCTGTTTCGCCAGGTCCTCGGCGCGGTGCAGAAGAGGGCTGCCGGCGTCCAGGTTCTTGAATTGACGGGTCTTCTCGGCGGCGAGCGACCAGTCGCCATCTTGCCGGCGGAAATAGACGAGAGTCGCCGCGATCTCCAGATCCTTCAACTCGGCGTTGATGAGTCTCTTGGCCCTGTCCTCGTAGGGTAACATGCCGCGCAGCAATTCCCGACTCTGCGTGCTTCGCTCGTAATCATCGAGCTTCCGCTTGGTCGCCTCAGGCAGATGGTAGGAATACTGGACGCCGAACGGGGAGGTCTCCGACTTCTCTTCGAGAAGGTTGGTTCTCACCATCTCGTCAGTAAGCCGAGCCACTTCCTGGGAATACGGTCCATAGTGGTGGAGCGTATAGTCCGCTTCGAGCGGACACCCGGCCACCTTGAGGAGGTAGACCACCTTCTGCATCCGCTTGCGGGTTGCGAGCGTCCCTGCCCAGTCCACGATCTTGGCAAGCTGGTAGCGGTTCATCCGCAACCTCCCCAACACAGCCGGACAGTTCCAGGAAACCCTTCCGAATCCCCGTCGAAACGAGGAACAAGGATATCAAGGCGTCCCGGCGACATCTCGTTTGACAACGCCGTCGGCGAATTCGGGTGGTTTTGCCATACCCAGAATAGCCAACAATAGACAGAAGTATACTATCTGTTCACCGCCTGTCAATATCCATCGAGATAAAAGACCACTCAGGCCGGCTTGGCGCCCATCAGGCTGATTCGGAGCCTACCGTCGTGATGCGCCGTCGCGATGCGAAGGCCGTCGGGGTGAAGGTCCATATCGCGCGCGGTGTTCGGCAGCGCGAACTTGAGAAACTCGTTCATCTGCTCCGGCTTCCAGAACCAGACGTGGCCACCGGCATTGCCCCCCGTGGCCACGATCAGAAACCCCGCTGGGTGGAACCGCAGGCCATAGACCAGACCCAGGACGTTTTCCTTGGGCCGGAGCAACCGTGATTCCTGGCCGGTCCGCCAGTCGAACACGACGATCGCCGGGTTGCTGACAGCGCCCAGCGGGTTGCTTGCCTCGATCAGGCCGCCGCAGGCGAGGTACTTGCCGTCAGTGCTCAGCGCCAGGTCGCGCACGCCGCCGTAATCGACCCCCTGCCCCGCGTTGTACCGATACAGCTTGCCCGCGTCGAGCCGCCGCGCCTCCTTGCCGGGCCGGTAGTCCCACTCGATCACCCGGCCGCGAAGGTCGGCCGAGATCAACGTGCGGCCTCCAGGCGTGAAGAGGAGCCGGTAGACGGGTTTATCATGGCCGGGCAGCTCGTGCAGAGGCGCGCCGTCGGCGAACGACCAGAGCCGGATCGACCGGTCGTTGCCGCATGAGGCCACGACCGAACCGTCCGGGCTGACCGCGACGGCGCGAACCCAGCCCCGGTGCGCCGGCACCTTGCGCAGCGGCTTGGGGTTCCCGGCCGACGCCGGCCACCAGATGAGCTGGCCGTCGGCCCCGCCGGTGAACAATACTTCGCCGCCCGGGTGAGCGGCGAGGGCGAAGACCCAGCTCTCGTGCCCATCCAGCGCGGTGGCCTTGCCCGTCTTCATGTCCCAGCGCTGGACCGTGCTGTCCTCGGCACTGGCGAAGACGTACCGGCCTTTCGGGTCGAACCGGCAGGCGATCAGCGGGCTCTTGTGCGCGAACTCCTTCTCGACGTGCGTCTTCTCAGGCTGGGCGGTCATGCCAGCAGTTCCTTGATGGCCGAGGCGGCCGGGTCGGCGGCCTGAAACGCGCGGCCGTTGGACTCGAAGGGCTGGGACGGGTCGAGCCCGACCGCGCGCAGGTAAGTGTGGAACAGATGTCCCGAGTGAACCTGGCCGTCGACGACGGCCGTCCCGTTGGCGTTGGTCTTGCCCAGGACCATGCCCGGCTTGATGCCCGCCCCGGCCAGGGCGACCGACCAGGCTGCGCTCCAGTGATCGCGGCCGTAGAGGTGGTTGATCCGCGGGGTGCGGCCAAACTCCGACATCACGATCACCAGCGTGTGCTGCAGCCGCCCGCGCACCGCCAGATCGTCGAGCAACGCCGAGAACGATTGGTCGAACTCGCCGACCTGCTCGAGATGAAAGTCGAAGTTCTCGTTGTGCGTGTCGTAATTGGAGTGGGTCACCTTGACAAAGGTGACCCCGGCCTCGAGCAGACGGCGGGCGAGCAGGCAATGGCGGCCGAAGTCGTGGGTGCCGTAACGATCGAGGTCGCGCGCCGGCTCCTTGGTCACGTCGAACACGTCGCGGCGCTCCATGAGCTGGATGGCCTGTTCATAGGTCGTCGTGTAGGCGTCGGTCTCGGCCGTACGGCGGCGGCGTGCGAACCGGTCGTTGAGGTGGTGCCGCAGCACCTCGCGCCCCACGGCGCCGGCATCGCCGAGCGAGCCGGCCCGCGTGGTGTTGGCCGGAGCCCTGCCGTTGCCCAGGGCGAGCGAGCCGTACTTCGGGCCGAGGAAGGCGGCCTCGCCCCTGGAGAGGCCGCCCCCACCCGGCTGAATATGGATGAAGCCCGGCAGCGGGTTCTGCTCCGAGGTGAGGTACTTGGCGGCGAGGGAGCCCAGGTGCGGGTACTCCTGGCCCGGTGCCTCGCGACGGCCGGTTTGCATCAGGTAGTAGCCCTTGCCGTGGTCGTCTTCCTTGGTATTGACCCCTCGCACCAGGGCCATCCGGTGCATCTGCCGGGCGACGAGCGGCATCAGCTCCGAGATGCGTACACCCGGCACCGAGGTCTCGATCGCGCGGAACGGGCCGCCGGTGTCAGTCCTGGGCTTGGGGTCCCACGTCTCGAGCTGGCTCGCGCCCCCGGCCAGCCAGACGAGCAGGATTTGCCGTTCGCGGCGCTGGAGGTCGGCCGCGACGGCGGGCTGGACCAGGCCCGAGAAGCCCGACGCCAGGCCAAGCCCCGTCGTGGCCGCCCCGAGGAACGACCGCCGCGAGATCACGTGGTCCGCCGAGCCGCAGGCATACGAGCAGCGCATGGGTGGTTCTCCTCCGGAAGGACGCGCCGGGCCGAGCGGTCGCTCGCCGCGCTTTGAGCTGGGGAAGGAAGGCGAGGTCAATGATTGAATCGGAACTCGGTCGACTCCAGCAGGGCCCAGGCCAGCTCCTGCAAGGCCGGCACACGCTGCTTGCCGCGCTCCGCGAGGTAGCGGGCCACTTCGGCACGCTCTTCCTCGGCCGGCCGGCGGGAAAAGAGACTCAAGTACAGCTCCTCGGCAACGGCCGACGAGTCCGAAAGCGCCGCCAGCCGGCCGACCAGGTTGCCGCCCGACGGGGCCAGCCAGGACCCGACCTGGTTGCTGTTGGAGAGGAACAGGGCCTGGTGGACCGAGGGTTCGGTCGCATCCTGCGACTGGCCTGCCGCCGCGGCGAACTGGTGGACGAACGGCGCGACGCCTCCTTGTAATTGGTCGTGGACGGCTTCCTCGATCATCGCGGCGCGGAGGGCCCGTCGTTTGGCGTCGGTCCGCAAGATGTCGCGCAGCTTCGGGTCGTGACCGTCGAGCTTTTCCCCGGCCTGCTGCTGTGCGGCGGCGACCAGGCCGAGCCCCTGCATCACGCTCCAGGCCAGTTGTTCTGGAGTCAGTGGCTTGAGCGGGGCGACCTTGAACGTCGACCCTGGTGAGCTGTCGTCGCCGGGGCTCGCACCTGGGGGCGGCTCGCTCGATTGCTGATACACTCGGGTCAGGGCCAGCTCGCGGAGCAACGCCTTCATGTCGTAACCCATGGCGACGAACTCGCGGGCCAGGAGGTCGAGCAGTAGGGCGTCCGAAGGGGGGTTTTCCGAGTGGTGCAGGTCGACCGGGTGGACCAGCCCCCGCCCCATCATCATCGCCCAGAGGCGGTTGACGATGTTCCGGCTGAACTCGGGGACCGCCTCCGACGTCAGCCGCGCGGCCAGCTCGGCCCGGCGGCTGTAGCTGGGAATTGTGCGGACCTTGTTCTCCTTGTCCGGGAAAGCCAGGTACTCCGACCCCTTGGGCAGGCTCGGCTCCTTCACCGCCGGTCCGTCGAGGATGCGCGGGCCGGTCCGATGCGTGACCTTTTTCTTGAAAACCGAAGTGAACGTGACGTCCCCTTCCGCCTTCTCGGCGAGAACCGAGCCCTTCTTACCGTCCTCGAACAAGGTCGTCCGGTTCAGGAACGCGAATATCCCGTAATAATGGGCCTGTTTGTAGTCGTCGATCAGCGGGTGGTCGTGGCATTGGGCACACTGGAAGTCCCGGCCGAGGAACATCCGGCCGATGTCGCGCGTCAACAAGTTCGGGTCCGCCAGGCGGTCGAGGTAAAACTTGGCGGCCCCGCGGGTCTTGGGGTCGGTCCCGTCCGCGGCGAGAATCGCGGCCACGAGCCGGTTGTACGGCACGTTCTCGGCGAACGCCCGCCGCAAGAAGGCCTGCCATTCCCGAGCCGGCACATGCGTGTCGTCGCGGCGCTCCATGAGCATCACGTCGAAGACCTCTTGCATCCGCCGCGCGTAAAGAGGGGCCGCCATCAGGCGTTCGATCAGCCGGCGGCGCTTGTAGGGAGAGGGGTCGTCGAGGAACGCTCGGGCATCGGCGGACGTCGGGATCATCCCCGTCAGGTCGAGACAAACCCGGCGCAGGAACTCGGCGTCGGTCGACGGGGCCGCGGCGTCACCCTTGACCTTCGCCTCGATCGCCCGATCGATCTTGCGGTGGAAGGGCTCACCCGCGGTGACACTGCCGGCCATTCGCAGTAACAGCATCGAAGCCCCGACAACGAGGCAGCGCAACGGAAGGCCGCGTCCCATGGATTCGCTCCCGTTTGGATCGCCGCCCCCGAGTCTGCTGGTGGGGGCCGTCGCGGCTGTTTGAGGAATGAGTCGCGATTGCTTAACGGATGTTAAACATACGGCCTGCCTCTGGCGATGTCAACCCACGTAGGAGGAGCGCGGCCACCTGTGTTGGTTCTTTTCTTCCTGGGGTGGACCTCTCGATTCAATGCATGAAATGGAACCCTGCGATCACGGCAGCGATGATTCCGGCGATTCCGGCTGTGAACACGGCCACCTTGGCGGAGTCGCGTGTCAGGACCTTGTGCCACCCCTGATACAAGGTACTGATCGCCCCGCCGAGGATGACGATCGCCAGCAGTTCCCAGGACGCCTCTCGAAGCACAAAGCTCCGATACATCACGTCCAGTAACAGCGCGAAGGCGATGAAGAGGTAGGCGAGCCGATAGCTCGCATCCTCCACAACGACCGTCCGCTCATCACGCACATCTCCACTCGTCCCGGTCATGATGACACCTCCTCGAGGAAGAATAGGTCCTCGAACCGTTTGCCGAACGTGACGGCGAGGCGGAGTGCCAGGAGGGCTGAAGGGCAGTATTGCCCCGTCTCGATCGAGCTAATCGTCTGCCGGGTAACGCCGACCAGCTCGGCGAGTTCCGCCTGTGACATGTTCCGCTCGGCCCTCGCCACTCGCAGGCGGTTGTTGAGTTGGAGCCTCGCCATCGTTTCCCCCTCCTCAGCACTGTCTCTATTATCCCCCCACCGAGAGTGTTTGTCAAGTAAACTTGTCACTTTGACAAGGAAACTATGCGTAACCAGATCGACGGGGGGTCAGACCTCGATCGCTGGGGGTCAGATCGGAATGGGCTGAATTAACGCTGGCACTAATCCCGCTTCTTCAGCACGATGTTGCGGAAGTGGATCTCGGCCCCTTCGGATTGCCAGCCGATTGGACCCTCGGTCAACTCGGTCTTTCCGGAGCTGACCGGAACGCCGTTGAGCTTCACGGAGACCGTGCCATTCGCGTCGCACGTGATCTCGGTGGTGTTCCAGTCGCCGATCGGCTTCACGGCCCGCTTGTGCGCCTCGGCATCGAACTTCTGCTCGATCGGCTTGACCTTGATGAAGAACAGTTTCCCGTGATCGAAGTAGCGCCCCTGCGGCTCGACCGATTGCGGCCACAACGCGTGGGGCGGATGGATGTGCACCAGGCAGCCGCTGTTGCTGGACGGTGGGCTACCAGCCGGATAGCGCCAATCGTAGCGCAACACGTAGTCGGAGAAACTCTTGTCGGTGTAGAAGTAACCCGACGGCTTGCCGCTGCAGCGGATCACGCCGTCCTCGACCGTCCAGGTCTTGGCCGGATCGGCGTCGCCGGCCTTGGGATCCAGGAACGTCTTGAATCCCGAAAAGTCCTTCCCGTTAAACAGGGGCGTAAATTCCTGGGTTCCCGGCTTATCCCCCGCGGCCGCACCGGCCGGCAATGCACCAGCCCAAAAGGCCAGAAGTCCGGTGATGATGGCAGATCGCATCGGAATGCTCCTTTGAGTTCGCGTCCAGTTGGCATCATGGATCCCGCTCGAGGCTCCGCGGATCCCGTTCCAGCAGCTCCAGATCGGCCACCGCCTCCCAGCGATCGATGATTTCGACCCGGAACGTGGTCTCCGATGCTGGAAGCGATCGGCCGAGCGGGAGTGTCCAGTACCGATCATGGCACGTGCCGGAATGCACTTCAACCTGCATGTCGCGCTGTGTGCACCGCGCGTTGTTGCTGGGCGAAGGGCCGCACGACCGTAAAGGCTTCTCAAGACCAAACGGACCTGACGCTCGGATCGTCAGGGGGGCAGATCCGCTCAATGTCAACGGTTTGACGCGGGCTCCGGTTCGCTGATCCTTCAACGCTGCTCCATCTGGACGAAGGAACTCTCTTCGAGGCGAGTGGCGACGTTCCACACGTGCCCCGACGGATCGATAATCCGCCCAATGCGATCGCCCCAGAACTGATTCGTCACCGGGATCAGAACTCTCGCCCCGGCGACGACCGCCCGCTCGATCACGAGGTCCGCGTCCTCGAAATAGACGTAGATCACCACTGACGAGCTGCCGTCCAACTGGGGTGCACGGCTCGCAAGGGCCGGAAACTCTCCGTGGACCATGACCATATGCTCGCCGATCGTCAGTGTAGCATGGATCACCGTTCCGTCCGGACCCGAACGGCGCGCCAGTTCGACGGCGTCGAACGCGGTCTTGCAGAAGTCGATCTCGGACGCAGCATCGAGGCACACCAACATCGGTATCACGACTCGGACGTCGTCGGTTCTCTTGTCTGACATACCGGTTCTTTTCGCTCGAGTGTCGCTCCAGATAAAACCAATCGGCCCGATTCGCAAAGCGGTCGGCGCGCGACTGGATGTGGTGGCACACCGCCATTGAAAAGTGGGTGTCTGGAATTCCGACTGAAAAATGGGTGTCTGGAATTCCCTTTTGTCTTGACTTGGCGATCTTGGCGTCTTGGCGGTTTACAGTTTCCTGTCCTCTCTGTTGGCTAGTCTCGGTATTCCCGTCATCTCGGCGGTTTATTCCTTTCGATCATCATTTGTCTTGACTTGGCGGTCTTGGCGGCGGGGCTCAGAACTCGGCATTGCCCGGGGTGCGTGGGAACGGGATCACGTCGCGGATATTGACCATGCCGGTGACGTAGGCGATCGTCCGTTCGAAACCCAGGCCGAAGCCGGCGTGCGGCACGGTGCCATACCGCCGCAGGTCGCGGTACCAGTTGTACTGTTCTTTCGAGAGTCCGATCTCATCGAGCCGGGCGTCGAGCACATCGAGCCGCTCCTCGCGCTGCGACCCGCCGATGAGCTCACCGATGCCGGGAGCCAGCACGTCCATCGCGGCCACCGTCTTGCCGTCGTCGTTGACCCTCATGTAGAACGCCTTGATCTGCTTGGGGTAGTTCATGACCACGATCGGCCGTCCGACCAGGGTCTCGGTCAGGTAGTGCTCGTGCTCGGACTGGAGATCGATGCCCCACTTCACGGGGAACTCGAACTTGTGCCCCTTGGCGACCGCCGCTTCGAGCGCCTTGATGGCGTCGCCGTAGTCCATGCGCTCGAAGGTCGCGTTGATGAACGCTTCGAGCCGGTTGACGCAATCCTTGTCGATGTGCTGCGCGAAGAAGGCCATGTCGTCGGGCCGCTCAGCCAGCACGGTGCGGAGCAGACTCTTGAGGAAATCCTCGGCGAGGTCGGCATCGTCGCTCAAGTCGGCGAAGGCGATTTCGGGCTCGATCATCCAGAACTCGGCGAGGTGTCGGGTGGTGTTCGAATTCTCGGCGCGGAAGGTCGGCCCGAAGGTATACACCCGGTTCAAGGCCAGGCAGTAGGCCTCGACGTTGAGCTGGCCGGAGACGGTCAGGCAGGCGGGTTTGCCGAAGAAGTCGGCCGAGAAATCGATGCCCCCGTGCTCGTCGCGCGGGGGATTGGCGAGGTCGAGCGTCGAGACGCGAAACATCGCCCCGGCCCCCTCGGCGTCGCTGGTGGTGATGATCGGTGTGTGGATCCAGATAAAACCGTGATCGTGGAAGTACCGGTGCACGGCCATCGACAGGCAGTCGCGGACTCGCGCCACCGCTCCGAACGTGTTGGTCCGCGGCCGCAGGTGGGCCACGGACCGCAGGTGTTCCATGGTGTGCCGCTTGGCCGAGACAGGGTAACTGTCCGGGTTCTCGACCCAGCCGATCACCTCGACGCGATCGGCCTTGACGTCGAACCGCTGACCCTTCCCCAGCGATTCGGCCAGCGTGCCCGCGATGCGCACGGAACAGTGCGTGGTCAGGTGCAGGATCTCGGTCTGATAGTTCGGCAGCGATGCCTCGGCAACGACCTGAACCGGGTCGAAGCAGGAGCCGTCGTGGACCTGGAGGAACGAGAGGCCGGCCTTGGAGTCGCGCCGGGTGCGGAGCCAGCCCTCGATCGTGACCGGCCGGCCGACGTCCAGACGGCCGGCCAGAATCTCCTTGATCGTCTCACGAGTCATGGCAAACTCCCAGACCTGGCTCGCGCTCGATGGGTGATGATGTTTCGAGAGCGTTTTGTTTCAACAGTGTGCGGGACGTCCTGCGCGGCAGCATTACTTCCGGCTTTCCCACTTCACATAGTAGAAGACGATCGGTTCTTCACCGGTGTTGGTGATGCCGTGCGGGGCGTTCGGGCTCGTATACATCACCGAGCCGGGCCCGACCTTCGTTGTCTTGCCGTCGCAGAGGATTTCGCCGTGCCCACTCTCGATGATCATGACCTCTTCTTCGGGATGGGTGTGAGGAGCGTGGGGTGTCTTGCCGGGCGACAAGACGAACCGCCCGGTGACGAACTTGGTTGAAGCCGGCGTATCGCCCGAAATGTACACGCCGTTCTTGCCGACAGGTTCCCCCTTATCCGCGAAGCTGGCCATCGCGACTTGATCGAGGTTGATCGTTGCGGACGCGACCTGTCGGCTCTGGTCGCGGGCGAACGCCGCCTCGCGGTAGGACCACCCGGCAGCCAGGATCAACGACAGACCAGCGAAACTCCACCGCTTGAGAAACTGCATGGCATGCGCTCCGAGTGTGAACGAACTGATCGATACCCCGGTAAAGTCCGGAAGACGTTCCCATCGTACTCGAAAACCACGGCGGGCCTCAGGGGCTGCTCACGCGAAGGCCGGCTCGTTGCCCCGTTTCCACGAAGCGGAATCATTGTCGACGGTGTCAACGACATCGGTTCGGTCCTCTCCTCTTGACCGGCGGGGGCGCGGGGAGCCGCGGAAGTCCTGGTCCGTCCAATTACCATAATGCCAGGTCCGCGGATTTGCGAGTCCCCCCAGGGGATGAAGCCACTCGAGGGCAATCCTCTCCCGAGGCGTCACGGAGCACCTGCCACTCAACGCCGATTTGATCGGCGCTACATGGTGCCGAGATCAGCCTCAGTGGTGTGAGATCGTGAGAAAGGCGAGCTCCAGGTTGCGCGTGAACCGGGCGGCGTCCATCAAGGGCGAGCGGCTCATGCGCTCCCGCAGTCCGCTGCGCAGGGACGCCAGGCGATCCAGGTCGAGTGCCAGCTCGGCCGCGAGGCGCAGGTAGGCTTTCGGCGAGTCGGTGATCAGCTCGTCCAGGCCGACGTTGTTCAGGAATCGAACCCCGTAGCGCGACACGCTCATCCGTCCAGCCAGGGTGAGCACGGGCACGCCCATCCAGAGCGCGTCGCATGTGGTCGTGATCCCGTTGTAGGGGAACGGGTCCAGGGCGAGATCCACCTCCAGGTAGGGCTTCAAGTAATCGAGCCGGGTTGGCGTGCGGCCCAGCAGGAGGACCCGTTCCGGGGAAACACCGTGGCGGGACACGACGGCGCGGATCCGCTCCTCCCCGGCGCGGCCCTCTCCTGTGCGGAGCAGGAGCCGGGAGCCGGGAACGGCCGCCAGCACCTGCAGCCAAAGCGCCAGGACATCCTCTGACAACTTCGCCAGAGTGTTCAGGGACGCGAACGTCACCTGACCGAAGCGCCGGGCCGGTGGCTCGGGATGGACCCCCGGGGCGTCGCCGGGGCGGTAGCACATGCCGCACTCGGGCAGGCGCACGAGCCGTTCCTGGAAATGGGCTTCCGTCAGGCCCGGCGGGTCGGTATGGCCGTCGGTGATATAGTAGTCGATCGCCGCCAGGCCCGTGGTGCCCAGGTAGCCCAGGTAGGTCGCCTGGACCGGCGCCGGTTTGCGGGCAAACACGAGCAGCCTGTTGCCACCGGTGTGGCCCGCCAGGTCGATCAGGAGGTCAATGCCGTCGCGGCGGATCAGCTCGGCGGCCCGGGCGTCGGACAGCCCCACGAGTGAACGCCAGTGATCGGCGTACCGCTGGCAGCGCTCCGTCACGGCGTCGGCGCGTGGAACGTCAGCATAGCAGAAGATTTCGAATCGCGAGTGGTCATGGGAGGACAGGATCGGTTCCAAAAAATAAGACACCGGATGTTCGCGGAAGTCGGGGGAGACGTAGCCGACGCGCAGGCTGCGCCCCTCCAGCGGCTGGAACGTCCCTGGCGGCGCCAGCCCGGCCAGAGGCGCCGCGTGTCGCTGGGCAAAACGTCGTGATTCGGCGAGGACCTCCTTGGGGTCGGCGCCGGCCTGGTAATGGAGCGCCAGCAACAAGTTGCTGTGGATCTGGGGGTCATCCGGCCGTACCGACAGGGCAGCCCGGTAGCAGGCGAGAGCCTCGGTCAGGCGGCCCTGGTCCTTGCAGGCGTTGCCGAGATTGGCGAGCGCTCCGCCGTGGGCTGGTTCGAGCTGCACCGCCCGCTCGTAGCAAGACAGCGCAAGGTCGGGTAGACCCCGGGCGGCGAGGGCCAGGCCCAGGTTGTTGTGGGCATCGGCCAGGTCCGGCTGCACGTGCAGGGCCTGCCGGAAGCAGTCGAGCGCCTCTTCGCGCCGGTCCTGACGCCAGAAGGCCAGACCCAGGTTGTTGTGAGCTTGGGCCAGGTCCGGCTTCAGGCAGACCGCCTGTCGGAGGCTGTCCAGCGCCTCGTGTTCCCGGCCCTGGTGCAACAGGGCCAGGCCCAGGTTGTTGTGGGCCTGGGCCAGGTCCGGCTCCAGGAAGACCGCTTGCCGGAAGCTGAGCGATGCCTCGGGTGCACGCCCCTGGCGCAGGAGGGCATTGCCCAGGTTGTTGCAGACGCCAGCGGAGTGCGGCTGGAGGCGCAGCGCCTGTTCCAAGCTGGACACGGCCTCCTCGAGCCGGCCCTGCGCGAGTCGCTGGAGGCCCAGCTCATGGAGACGGTCTGGGTTGCCGGGCTGCGGGGGCATGGCAGCTTGATCGCAGGCGGCCGCCTCCTCGTGCCGGCCCAGGCTGCGCAGGACGTTTCCGAGATTGGCCCTGGCCAGGTGGAAGTTCGGCTGGAGTTCGACTGCCTGGCGAAAGCTGGCCAGTGCCAGTTCGAGCCGGCCCTCCGCTGCCAGGGCGGTGCCCAGATTGTTGTGGGCTTCAGGGTAATCCGGCCGCAGCAAAAGCGCCTCGTCGAAACAGGCCACGGCCTCGCCTGGCCGGCCCTGCCGCAGCAGGACGATCCCCAGGTTGTTGTGGGCCTCGGGGTAATCCGGCTGCAGGCGCAGAGCTTCCTGATAGCAGCCGGCTGCCTCCGCCAGCCGGCCCTGCGCCATCAGGACGAAGCCCAGGTTATTCGGCGGCACCGGGTCGTCAGGCCGCAGGGTCAGGGCACGGCGGTAGCACCCGGCCGCCTCGTCGGATCGGCCGAGGGCGTGACAGACTTCGCCGAGCCGGCACCAGACGTCGGCGCGGTCTGGCCACTCGCGCAGGACCTCGCCATAAAGCTGCGCCGCCGGTCCGAAAGCCCCGAAGCGGTGGAACCGGTCAGCCAGTGCGAGCCCATCGCCACCCAGAGCCATGAGCGTCTCCCTACCCGGACCGCGAGCCGGGCCCTCGAGGTCTGCCGAGACGGACGTCGGTCCACCCCGGCGCGACCAACCGCCCCAGGATACGCTCGGAGCGGATCCCGGGAAAGGAAACGCGAGCGGCGATAGCCGCAGCAGCGGGCCAGGCGCCGCGCGGGCGGGGCTCGATCAGGGGCCCGTGGCCGGGTTGCGCGGGACCGGGGCGGTCTCGATCTGGAACGTCAGCAGGCCGTTGGGATGGAAGGCTCCCAAGTTCGGGGTGTAGGAACTGTGCGTGCCGTCCAGCCTGACGTCCACCTCCTGGGCCACGGTGACGTTGCCGGTGAGGCTGAAGGTGACGGTGTTCGTCTTGCCGCGGGCATCCACGATAATTCGGCTGACGCCGTGGAAGGTCGGGGGGTTGTGGCCGTTCCACTCCACGGTGACGTTTCCGGCCCCGTCGTCCTGGATCGTCGTCTCATTGGTGGGGACCGGCTTGTTAATGACAACGAGCAGGATCCCCGGACTCACGAGGGCGGCGGCTCCTCCCGTCCGCGGCGGGGTGGGCGGACCGTGAGGTATCAGGAACATGTCCGGACGGGCCTCCCGTGCGTCGGAACTCGAATGGATTGCGTGGGCGCCGGAGAGCAGCGCCCTCGATTCCAACACCTCTCCACGCGGTTGCACACTCTTCGATCGTGTCATCGTCATCGACTCCTCGGTGAAGTGCTTGTCGTCCGGTCGCCAGGAGAGTTTGGGCCTCCAACGGCCTGGACCACTCTCAATGTTCCCTTTCGAGCCGGAGCGCGCCAAGGCACAGGAAGATAATTTGGGGTCCGATTGGACCGTTCGGGTTGTTGAATCGGTCAGCGAAATCGGTTGGAATACTCGAATGGATCGATGGGGTGAGGCGATTCGGCAGGTTGGACGGAGGGTTGCCATGATTTTGCGAAAATGCGGGCGATTGCAGGATCGGATGAGCCTGGTCGCCATCGCGGCCATGATGGTGGCGCTCGACCCCGGTGTCCATGCGGACGAGTTCGCCGCCCCCTTGCCCGGGGGCGTGAAGGCCGTTTGGGACCTCAGCAAGGCGAGTCGCGAAACGACCCCCACGCGTGAGCGGATCTGCATCAACGGCCTCTGGCGCTGGCAGCCAGCCGAGACCAGGTCCAAACAGGCACCCGCGGGGAACTGGGGCTACTTCAAGGTTCCCGGTTGCTGGCCCGGAATCACCGACTACATGCAGAAAGACTGCCAGACGGTCTACCCGCATCCCAGTTGGAAGGACGCCCCTTTGGGTCGCATCACCGCGGCCTGGTACGAGCGGGAGATCACGATTCCCAACCTGTGGTCCGGCCGGCGCATCGCTCTGTCCGCGGAGTCCGTGAATTCCTACGCGGCCGTGTACGTGGATGGCAAGCCCGCGGGCGAGATTCTGTTTCCGGGCGGGGAACTGGATCTCACGCCGGTGTGCCGGCCCGGGGGCACCCATGTGCTCAGCATGCTTTTGATCGCCATGCCGCTGAAGGGCGTCATCCTCTCGTACAATGACACCAACTCCGCCCGAGAGGTGAAAGGGAGAGTGCCGCGGCGCGGCCTGTGTGGCGACATTTACCTCGTGGGCATGCCTTCCGGGGCGCGGATCGCCGGCGTGAAGGTGGACACCTCGGTGCGCAAGGGGCAAATCTCGTTCGACGCCGCCCTGGAGGGGCTCGCCGCCGGCCTACCGTATTCCCTCCGCGCCCGGATCACGCAGGCGGGCCTCGACGTGGCCGAATTTACGAGCAAGGCCCTCGGAGAGGGTGACCTCCAGAATGGCCGCGCCAGGTTTACCCAGAACTGGAAGCCGGACCGCCTCTGGGACCTCCATACGCCAGGGAACATGTATTCGCTCTGTCTCGCGTTGCTCGACTCGAAGGGCCAGGTGCTGGATGCCGCCTGCGACGTTCGATTCGGGTTCCGCGAGCTCTGGATCGAGGGCCGGGACTTCTTCCTGAACGGGACCCGCATCTTCCTGTCCGCGGTCCCGGTCGACAATGCTCAGATCGACGCCGCTCTGGCCGGCTACGACGGCGCCCGGGAGAGCATGAAGCGACTCAAGAGCTTCGGCATCAACTTCGTCTACACACATAACTACGACTGCGAGCCGGGGTCCCATCTGAGCTTCGCGGAGGTCCTGCGGGCCGCGGACGACGAGGGCATGCTCGTGTCGTTCACCCAGCCGCACTTCGGTCACTACGAGTGGAAATCCCCGGGCGCCGACCGGAACAACGGCTACGCGCGGCATGCCGAAGCCTACGTGCGCATGGCCCAGAACCATCCCTCGGTCGTTTTCTACTCCATGAGCCACAATGCTACAGGCTACAGCGAAGACATGAATCCGGACATGATCGACGGCGTCCAGGACCCGCGCGAAACCTGGGCCCTCAACAACTCCAGGCTTGCCCTCCGAGCGGAAGCGATCGTAAGGGGCCTGGACCCGAGCCGCATCGTCTACCACCACTCTTCCGGCAACCTGGGCTCGATGCACACCAGCAACTTCTATCCCAACTTCGCCCCGATTCAGGAACTTTCCGACTGGTTCGAACACTGGGCGACCAAGGGAGTCAAGCCCATGTTCACATGCGAGTACGGCGCGCCGATCACCTGGGACTGGTCGATGTACCGGGGGTGGTACAAGGGGCAGCGGTCCTTCGGCAGCGCCCAGGTCCCGTGGGAGTTCTGCTTCGCCGAGTGGAACGCGCAATTCCTCGGCGACCGGGCATTTGAGATCAGCGAGATGGAGAAGGCAAACCTGCGCTGGGAGGCCAAACAGTTCCGCGCCGGCAGGCTGTGGCATCGGTGGGATTATCCGTACGAGATCGGATCAAAGCGCTTCGACGACCGGCATACGGTAATCGGCATGTATCTGACGGACAACCTGCGCGCCTTCCGGACCTGGGGCGTCTCGGCGACCTCACCGTGGGAACACGACCACTTCTGGAAGCTGCGCGACAGCGTCGACAGGCGCCGCAAGCCGTTGCCGGTGGACTGGGACGGTCTTCAGCGGCCGGGGTTCAGTCCGGACTACCTCGGAGAGCGGTACGAACGCATGGACCTGGCCTTCGAGCGATCGGACTGGATCGCGACGGCGGACGGGCAGGCCCTCATTCGCAACAACCGGCCGCTGCTGGGCTACATCGGCGGCCGGGCCGGCCACTTCACCAGCAAGGACCACAACTTCCGCCCGGGCGAACCGGTCCAGAAGCAGTTGATCGTCATCAACAACTCCCGCGAGACCGTGACGTGCGATTGCGTGTGGACGCTCGGCCGGCTCACCGAAAGCAAGATCGTCACCGTGCCGACGGGCCAACAGGAGCGCATTCAACTGCGATACGCGTTGCCGGCCGCGCTGGCGCCCGGAAAGTACGACCTGAGCGCGACCATGAAGTTCAGCACGGGGGAGACTCAGCAGGATTCCTTCTCCGTTCACGTCCTGCCCCGGCCGGCGGCTGCTCCGACCGTGGGGACACGCGGCTTGTTCACCGCCGACACAGGCGAGGCTGTTCGACCCACGAGGGCCAGCGCACGGATCGCACTGTTCGACCCCAAGGGCGAGACCCGCGCGCTGCTCGGCGCGATGGGCATCCCGTGCCAGCCGGTCGACGCGAACGCGGATCTGTCGGGCTACGACGTGCTCATCGTGGGCAAGTCGGCCCTGACCTTGGGCGGGCCGGCGCCACGCATCGAGCGTGTTCATGACGGTCTCAAGGTGATCGTCTTCGAGCAGGCGTCGGAGGTCCTGGAAAAACGGCTCGGGTTTCGCGTAGAGGAGTACGGCTTGAGGCAGGTCTTCGCGCGGTTGGCCGATCATCCGCTCCTGGCCGGGATCGCCCCGGAGCACCTGCGCGACTGGCGCGGGGAGGCCACGATCATCGCGCCGCGGCTCGATTACGAGATGCGGCCCCGTTATGGCCCCACGGTCAAGTGGTGCGACATCCCGGTGACTCGCGTCTGGCGTTGCGGCAATCGAGGCAACGTGGCTTCTGTCCTGATCGAAAAGCCGGCTCGCGGCAATTTTCTGCCGTTCCTGGATGGTGGCTTCAGCCTCCAGTACAGCCCGCTGCTGGAGTACCGCGAAGGCCAGGGCCTGGTCCTGTTCTGCCAACTGGACGTGACCGGACGCACCGAGACCGATCCCGCGGCCGAGACGCTGGCGCGGAACATCCTCCAGTACGTGTCGACCTGGAAACCGGCCCCCGAGCGGAAAGTCGTTTATGCCGGCGATCGAGCCGGGATCGGCCATCTCGAATCCGCGGGCATTCCCGTGAGCCCTTACGACGGCGCGAACCTGTCACCTGACCAGGTCCTCGTGGTGGGACCGGGCGGCGGACGGCAGCTCACGGCGAGCGCGCCGGCGATCGCCCGTTGGTTGAAAGCCGGTGGGAACTTGCTGGCGATCGGGCTCGACGAGCAGGACGCGAACGCCTTCCTGCCGTTCAAGGTCCGCGTGAAGCAGGCGGAGCACATCGCAGCCTGCTTCGATCCATTCGATGCGAGCTCGCTCTTTGCGGGAGTTGGGCCGGCGGATGTCCACAACCGCGACCCACGGGCGTTGCCCCTGATCACAGCCGGGGCCAAGGTCATCGGCGACGGCGTCCTGGCCCGGGCGGAAGACGTGAACGTCGTCTTCTGTCAACTCGCGCCCTGGCAGTTTGACTACGTCAAAACGTATAACGTCAAGCGCACCTATCGCCGCGCATCGTTCCTCGTGTCGCGCTTGCTCGCGAACATGGGAGTCAACGGCACGACGCCGATCCTGGCCCGCTTCCATACTCCCGTGGTTGCCGCGCACCCGGAACGGCGCTGGCGGGACGGTCTCTACCTCGACCAGCCCGTAGAAGAGGACGACCCGTACCGCTTCTTCCGCTGGTGAGCGGCGGCCGCCGCACCGCCATGACCGGTAACGAATGCGGATCAACCGCCAAGCACGCCAAGCACGCCAAGCCAGCAAATGAGGCGAGCCCGGAATTGATTTCACCGGGGAGAGCGCGAAAAACGGAATCACAGCCGCCTGCTGAGCGCTTGGCGATCGCGGTACGTTGACGAGGCGCGCCACGTCGAATCGTTTCGGGGCCCTGCCGTCTCCATCATCTCGCGGATCTCGAAGACTTGATGCACCCGCGATCGAGCAGAAGGATCCCAAGCCACAAAAGCGGATTCGGCAGCCAAAGTGGGACCGCCGGAACGCCGATGATCACAAGCCAGAATCCCGGCACCATACACCGATCATCGATTGGTAAGACCAGCGAGAAGAGATAGGCCAGGCCTGGTAAGAGAAGCAGCCATTTTGTCGGCCGTGTTCGATTCATCGTCGTGCGACCTCCTCCATTGAAAACGCACGAGTCCGCGAAACCTTACACGGCCGGCGCGCGACTTTGAACGCGCCACCCTTCTCGCCACAAAGCCACGTTGAACTTCCTTCTGAAGATTCTTTGTAAGGTTCCCAGGTGGCGTGCGTTCCACATAGTAGGATCCATGATCGCCGGCTTCAGCCGCTGGTCGCCCGGGTCGACGCGGTCAGGGTCACGATCAAATTGGCGGCTTGTGAGAGGATGAGGCTGGGATGATGAAAAGTCTGTCTTGCGGACGTGCCGCGTTTATCGCGGTCTGGTTGCGAGGGTTCCCCGGCGAGCACCCCTCTTCCTTTCCCCCCCTTGCGAAGGGGGGGCCAGGGGGGGTGGTCCCGGCAGAACCAATCACAGAGTGTTCGAAGGGGCTTTCTACCCGCCCCGTCGCGTCACTTGAGTCCCGTTCCGACGGATCGGAAAGCCAATCACGATGTCCGAGGCGTCCGTCCTCACCCCCCCCTGACCCCCCCTTCGCAAGGGGGGGAAAGGGATCGCTCAGGCGCGCTGTCTTTCGATCTCGCGCAACAAAAACACCCATCTCCGAACCGCCGCTCCAATCCAGTCAACACTAACTTTTCATCACGCCAGGCTGAGGCTACGGGGCGCCGGCAGGCGATCCAGCACGCGCCCAGGCCGGTCAGCTACTGGCCTCGGGCGCCCCGCGCGGAGTATTCTCTTGGAGGAAGCAGCGGCCGATGACGGTCGTCACCTGCACATCAACTCCGGATGTTCGCACATGTTACACATGCGTGCCGCGTCTTGAAGCAAGTCCGCGCCGTCTGCGCAGAGTTTGACGAGGACGTAAGCCATGGCTTCGATTCTGATGTGTCCGGAAGAGGCTGATCTGCTCGCGCTGGCCATGGGAGAGCCCATCGCGGCCGCGGTCACCGCGCACGTGGCCAAATGCGCAAGCTGCCGGGCCAAGGTCGATCGTTTCCGGGCCGAGGCGGCGTCATTGCGGCAGAACTACGGAAACGGGACGTCACCCCCTTCGACCGAACCCGACCCCGCGGTGGACCATGATGGCGAGCCGCCCAATGCCGGGACGACTCGGGACTGGACGCCGGCCGATCCGGCCGGGGCACCGGGTACCGATCCGCTCGGGCCTGAGGCGGTCGCCGCGGCCCGGGACCGCGCCGAAGGGCAAGGCGACTTGCCTGATGCCATCGGCAAATACAAGGTCGTCGGTTGGCTCGACGGCGGAGGCGAGGCCGACGTCTACCGGGTCGTCCACATCACGCTGGGCAACGACCTGGTGCTCAAGCTGAGCCGCCGGCCGGTTGGCGCTGATAACCAGTCCGGCCTGGTCGCGGAAGGCCGGCTGCTGGTCGACTTGCAGCATCCCAACCTGGTCCGGATCTACGACCTCGACTTCCACGACGATCGGCCCTTCCTGGTGATGGAGTACGTCCACGGCCGGAACCTGGAGGATTACGCTCGCGACGAGCCGGTGGCCCCGCGCCGCGCGGCCGCGCTGGTGGCCAAGCTGGCGGACGTGATGGCCGTGGCCCATCGGCATGGGATTACACACTGCGACATCAAGCCCAAGAATATCCTGATCGACCAGCTGGGCGAGCCCCGGGTGATCGACTTCGGCATGGCCCGGCTGCGGCATGCGTGGTCCGACCGCGCCCCATCCTCGTGGGGTGGGACGTATGCCTACATGGCCCCCGAGCAGGCGCGGCTGGAAATCGATCGGATCGGCCCTCGCAGCGACATCTTCGCGCTCGGGGGGGTGCTGTACTTCCTCCTGACTGGCGAGGCGCCGTTTGTGGGACAGACCGGGGACGAGGTCTGGGACCGCGCCCGCCGGTGCGATTTCGAGGCCGGTGCCCTGCGTCTTGCCAAGGCCCCGCGCCGGCTGGAGCGCATCTGCCTGAAGGCCATGGCCGCCGATCCCGCCGATCGCTACTCGTCGGCCGAATTGCTCCAGAAGGCGCTGAAACGCTACATCGCCAAGCCAAGAGTTCAGGCTGCGCTCGCGGGCGTAATCGGGCTCGCTCTGCTCGCCAGCGCGCTTTACGCCCTCGCCAAGCGGACGGAAACGCAACCCGCGCTGCCCGGTGCCTCATCCCCGGTCGCAGCCCGTCCGCTCGCATCCTCGATTCCGGCTCCGCCCGTTCCGATCAAGGGCCGGATCAATCTGCTGGTCGTCAATTCGAAGGATGGGACCCGGCGCAGGCTCCGGCTTCAAGATCCCGGGGCCGTGCCCGTCCGCGCCAAGGACCAGGTCCGCATCGAAGCCCGGCTCGACCGGCCGGCGTATCTGTATCTGTTCTGGATCAGCTCGAACGGCAAGGTGGCGCCGCTTTATCCCTGGAAGGACCACGACTGGTCGCAGCGTCCTCTTGATGAGCGCAAAGTGAAGGACGCCGAATTGCCGGAGATCTTTGACGAGGTCCTGGATATCCCGGTCTCGGCGCCGGGCATGGAAACGCTCGTCCTCCTGGCTCGCGAGCAGACGCCGCTGCCGCGCGGTGACGAGGGCAAGCTGGCCCAGCTTCTGGCCGGTGCGTCGATGTCTTCGGCCCTCGATCTTGCCAAGCCGATCTGGATCGAAGACGGCGAGGAGGTGGCCTTCGAGCCGTCGGCTGCTGCAGGGAGAGACCGAAGCGGCGACGACACCCTGACCCGCGGCATCCCCAGCCCCAAGGCTCGGAAGAGCGACGACCCGGTGCTGCGGATCCGCGCGCTGTTGAACGAGAAAGTGAAACCGCTTGGAAGCTATAGCCAGGCCGTGTTGTTCCCCAATCAGGGGGGCTCGTAAAGCCCCTCGGAAGGCATTTCCCACCCTATTTGCCGTGCTCCGCAATTCAGGACCTTTCCCATGCGCGATTCCGCTTCCGAACAGAATTCTCTCCGGCCGATCCTGATGGCCGTGGCCGTGCTGACCGCGTTGCTCGCAGGCTTGATCTCACGGGCGGCCCGTGCCGCGGATCCCCCCGAGCGGCTGACGCCCGAGCAGCGAAGGGAGCTCGAGCGCCAGGCGGGCGAGCTGAACAAAAGCGTGGACGAACTTTATCAGCGCGGAGCATTTGGTCTCGCGCTGGGAAAGGCCAAACAGGTACTCCAGATCCGCGAAAGGCTTTATCCCAATGGTGAGTATCCGGATGGTCACTTCGACCTGGCCAGAAGCCTGAACGCGATGGGCGTCCTTCTCCAGGCCCAGGGCGCCTACAGCGAAGCTCGCGGCTATTTCGAGCGCGTGCTGGCGATGCTCGAGGCCCTCTACCCCAAGAAGCGGTTTCGGCAGGGACATCCCAATCTCGCCGCAAGCCTGAACAACCTCGGCAACATACTACTGCACCAGGGAGCCTACGGCGACGCCCGGGGCTATTACGAGCAGGCACTGGCGATGTACCAGGACTTCTACCCCAAGGAGCGGTATCCGCAGGGGCACCCCCACCTGGCCGTGAGCCTGAACAACCTGGGATCCTTGCTCATGAACCAGGGGGCCTACGGCGAGGCGCGGGAGTATCTGCAGCGGGCGCTGGCGATGTGCCAGGCCCTCTACCCCAAGGAGCAGTATCCGCAGGGACACCCCGACGTAGCCCGAGGTCTGAACAACCTGGGTGGACTGCTGGAGGACCAGGGGGCCTACGCCGAAGCGCGGGGCGATTTTGAACGGGCTCTGGCGATGTATCAGGCCCTCTACCCCAAGGAGCGGTATCCCCAAGGACACCCCGACCTGGCCCTAAGCCTGAACGAGCTCGGCTTCCTCCTCGCGGCCCAGGGAACGTTCGGCGAGGCCAAGCCCTTCTTCCAGCAATGCGCGGACATGCAGGAGGGCCTGGTCGAGATCCTGCTCGCCGCCACCTCCGAGGCCGAGGCCCTGAACTACCTGGGCACGCTCCCGTTGACCCGAGATCTGCTGATCTCGGTCTGCCTCCATGTGCCCGATGGTGACGACGCAATTTATGCCCGGGTCTGGCGCGGCAAAGCGGCCGTCGCTCGCGTGCTCCAGCGCCGCCAGGCCGAACTCTTCCACCGGGCTGCCGCCGACCCTGTCGCCCGCCGCGACATCGAGGCCTGGCGCGACGTCCGCGGCCAGCTCGCCCGGCTGCTCCTGGCCACCGCCGACGGTCACGATCACCCCGAGCGGCTTGCCCGGCTCCAGCAGCTCACAGTCGAAAAGGAGCGCCTTGAGCGGCGACTGGCCGAGGCGATTCCCGACTTCGCCCGCCATCAGGCCCTGGAGCGTAGCCCCCATACCAAGCTCGTGGAGGTGCTCCCCGAGCACACGGTCGTCCTCGACGTGGTGAGCTACACGCACTTCGAACAGGATCCACAGATCAAGGGGAAGAGGGGGGAGCGCCGGACACCAAGCTACATCGGCTTCGTGCTGGCCAAGGGCCGGCCGATCCGTGCAGTGGACCTGGGCCCGGCCGCGCCGATCGATGAGGCCGTCGCGACCTGGCGGGAGGCCATCAAGGGGCGGAAAGCGAGTCCGGCCGCCGAGATCATCCGCCGCCTGGTCTGGGAGCCCCTGGCGCGGCACTTTGCGCCCGAGACGACGACCGTGGTGTTTGCTCTCGATGGCCACTTGACCGCGGTCCCCTGGGCCGCGCTGCCCGGCGACAAGCCCGGCACCGTGCTCCTGGAGCAGTATGCCCTGGCCACCGTGCCCCATGCTCCGTTCCTGCTCGACCGGCTCACGGCGCCGGCGCCTTCGACCGACGACCGCGGCATCCTCCTGGCGTCGGCGGCGTGGCCTACGACCAGGTACCCAAGCCCGTCGAGGACGAGAAAACCCGGGTCGAGCTGCTTGCCGCGCTCCCGGCCGAAACCGCACGCGGCCGGGGGGACGGCTGGAGGGAGCTGCCCGGCACGCTCGACGAGCTGAACGCCGTGACGCAGCTTGCCGGCTCGCGCGCCGTAATTCGCCTCGAGGGAGCCGGCGCCGGCACCGCCCAGCTCCTCCGCGACTTGCCCCGCGCCCACTGGGCGCACATCGCCACCCACGGCTTCTTCGCCGATCCGAGCATCCGCTCGGTCCTGCAGCCCGATCCCAAGCACTTTTTTTCCATCGGCACCGAACGCGTCGGGGCCGGTCTGCGGAACCCGCTGGTCCTCTCGGGCCTGGTCCTGGCCGGCGCCAATCGGCCCAGCGCCGACGTCGACGGCTCGACGCGTGACGACCTGGGCATCCTCACTGCCGAGGCGATCGCCGGGCTCCCCTTACAAGACCTGGAGCTCGTCGTCCTCTCGGCGTGCGAGACGGGCGTGGGATTGGTCGGCGGCGGCGAGGGGGTCTTCGGCCTCCAGCGCGCCTTCCACCTGGCGGGCGCCCACAATGTCGTTGCCAGTCTCTGGAAGGTCGACGACCAGGCGACGGCCGCCTTGATGGCGATCTTCTACGACCAGTTATGGCAGCAGCACAAGCCGCCGATCGAGGCGCTGCGAATTGCCCAGTTGACGCTTTATCGGCATCCCGAGCGGATCGGTGAGCTGGCCAAGGCACGGGGCACGCTCGATTTCGGCAAGCTGGTGCAGCGCCCGGAGCCGGGCCCTGACAACGGGAAGCCAGCGGGGACGGAACACGCCCCGATCGAGAAATGGGCCGCGTTTGTGCTCTCGGGGTGGGGCAAATGAGGGCGAAAATGAGGGACTCCTCGCTGATCACCACCGCCTGGACCCCCTCACCCGGCCTGCGGCCGACCTCTCCCCGGGGGGGCGAGGTGGTAAAGACGAAAGGCCCGCGGCGTCCTGACCTTGCGTCGCGAAGGAGTCAACCGGTCGCCCTCGCCCCTTTTGGGGAGAGGGATGGGGTGAGGGGGCGAACCGCCTGCTGATCGCGGTTTCGCTCCGCCAATCCAGGTGGTAATCCGCGAGAAGTCTCGAAAATGATGAACCAATGCGAAGACCAACGGAAAGGCTGCAAGCTGTTGCTCCTCACGACGCTCCTGTCCACCGCGGCGATCGGAAGCGGTCGTGCGCCGGCACCGGCATCAGGGCAAGCCGAACGCGAGCCGCTGAAAGGCGTGCTGCACCTGCGGGTCGACGACGTCGCCGACTCGCGCCGGCGCGACCGGCGGCTCGACCACGCCGGAGTGCTGCCCCTGAAGGCGGGCGACCGCATCCGGATCGAAGCACGCCTCGACCGCCCGGCTTACTTGTATCTCTTCTGGATCGGCTCCGACGGCAAGGTCGGCCCAATCTACCCGTGGACAGAAGGCAAGTGGGAACAACGCCCCGCGCGGGAGCAGAAGGTTGAACGCGTCATTTTGCCCGCGAAGACGGATCAAGCGTGGACGATGCCGGCCGGAAGTGCCGGGATCGAGACCCTGGTCCTCCTGGCGCGGGAACAGAGCGTGCTGGCGTAGCGGGACGCGGAGAAGCTTGCGAAGCTCATGTCGAGCTCGCCGGTTTCGACGTCGTCATCGATCAAAGAGGCGGTCCGGCTGGAGAACGGGCGCGAGATCACGCTTGACCTCCACGATCGCTCGGCACCCAGCACCAAGACGCGCAAGAGCGACGACCCGGCGCTGCGGATTCGACGGCTCTTGAGCGATCAGGTGCAGCCTCTCGGCGACTACTGCCACGCTCTGGTTTTCCCGAGCGCGGGAGGAAAGTGAGCGGGGAAAGCCGGCGTCAGATCATCGTTTCCGGGGAAGAGCCGGTCCCGTTTTCTCCCGCGGTTGAATCGCCTCCTCCTCGTCCTTCACCCTGATCCTGCGGGGAACCAATTCTTTAACCAGTAGAGTAGCGGAGGGGCAGGGTTACCTGCCTCCCCCGCCCTCTTCAAACCGGACAGACGGTTTTCCCGTATCCGGCTTTACCGCACTATCTCGCTCCAAGGCATGCACAGGGGGTCAGCTTTGAGACAGTCACAGGAG
>JBIOJM010000033.1:0-46904 GCA_044450785.1 Isosphaerales bacterium | reverse complement strand
GGACCGAGGCTTTGCCCATCGAGCGGACGCAGAGCGTCCAAGACGCGCGTCCCCACGCGGAGCGTGGGAACGAGGCGCCGCAACTCCTTGTCTTCATGGCAATTGATGCTAATTCAACGGTATTGGGCCTAAAGGACTGCGCATCAATGTCTTGCGGTTTCTCCGCTTTCCACTGGGTTACTTGACACTTGTCAGACCTGTCTTTTACAATTGTCACTGATTGCAGGGACCGTTGGTTTTCCAAGGATTCAGCGTGTGAACGAGTGCACGGAGAATGGCCCGGACGAGCCGCCTCGCTCTCTTGCGGGCGTCCGGCATCCGGGCCTGGGCCGTTTGCGCGCCCCGCAAGGTCCCCGGGATGATCGGGGCCGATGGATCCACCACTGGAGGAACTCCGCATGACCTGTCCGTCGCCCTCGCCCTCGCCACGCCGCCGTCGCCACGCATTGCAGACGCTCTTCGCCCTCATCGTGCTGGTCGCACCCGCGGCGCGGGCCCGGGCCGCCGACACCCCTTCGCTGGCCGGACACTGGAAGGGAGCGCTGAAGATGGGCGGCGCGACGCTCGATCTCGATGTCGACTTCACCAAGAAAGAGAGCGGCTGGACGGGCGACATCTCGATCCCCGCGCAAGGGACGAAGGACCTACCGCTCCAGGGTATCACGGTCGAGGGAGACCAGGTCGCGTTCAAGCTGGCCGGCGTGCCCGGCAACCGCTCCTTCAAGGGGAAGCTCGCGGCCGACGGCTCGTCGATCTACGGGACCTTCACGCATGCCGGCGAGTCGCTGAAGCTCGCGCTCTGCCGCGCAGCCGATCCGATCGCCGTCATGAAAAAGTCGCTGGACGGCTTCGACGCGGTCATCGACAAGGCGATCAAGGACTTCAAGGTCCCCGGCCTGGCGATCGCCGTCGTCAAGGACGGCGAGGTGATCTACGCCAAGGGCTTTGGCCAGCGCGACGTCGAGAACAACCTGCCAGCCACGCCCCGGACACTCTTCGCGATCGGGTCGTGCACCAAGGCGTTTACCACATTCGTGATGGGTACCTTGGTCGAGGAGGGCAAGCTGGCGTGGGACACACCCATGCGGACCTATCTGCCCGGCTTCCGGATGAGCGACCCGATCGCGACCGAGTCGATCACGCCACGCGACCTGGTGACACATCGCTCCGGCCTGCCCCGGCACGACATGGTCTGGTACAACAGCCGGCTCACCGGCAAGGACCTCGTCCCTCGACTGGCCTACTTCGACGCCACCGAGCCGTTGCGCAGCAAGTTCCAGTACAACAACATCATGTTCATGGTCACCGGCTACCTCATCGAGACGATCGACGGCCGCCCGTGGGAGGAGGCCGTCCGCGCGCGGATCTTCCAGCCCCTGGGCATGGGCGCGAGCAACTTCTCCGTCCGTGACTCGCAGAAGGCCGACGACCATGCGACACCTTATGACGAGCAGGAGGGCAAGGTCCGCGCCATCCCGTTCCGCGACATCACCAATGTCGGCCCGGCCGGCTCGATCAACTCGAATGTCACGGACATGGCCCGCTGGATGGCGGTCCATACCCAGGGCGGCAAGCTGGGCGGCAAGTCGATCATCAGCCCCTCGGTGCTGGCCGAGCTGCACACGCCGCAGATGACCATGGGCCGGCCGTCGCAGAAGAAGGAGATCTCCCCCGCGTCCTACGCGCTGGGCTGGATGGTCGACACCTACCGCGGGCATCGCGGCGTGGCGCACGGAGGGGGCATCGACGGCTTCACGGCCCTGACCAGCCTGTTCCCGGATGATGGGCTGGGGATCGTCGTGCTGACCAACAAGAGTGGGTCGCCGCTACCCGACCTCATCGTCATGCACGCGGCCGACCGGCTGCTGGAGCTCGAGCCGATCGACTGGCTCGCCGAGGGCCTCGTTGAGCGCAAGAAGGGCGAAGACGCCGAGAAGGAACCCAAGAAGAAAGAAACCTGGCGGCGTTCCGGCACTCACCCGGCCCACCCGCTGGAAGAGTACGCGGGCGACTACGAGCACCCCGGCTATGGGCCGCTCAAGATCGAGCTCCGCGACGGCCGGCTGGTCAGCGTCTACAACGGGATCCAGGCCACGCTCGAGCACTGGCATTTCGAGGTCTTCAACGCCCCCAAGGCCGACAACGACCACACGCTGGGCAACGTCAACTGGATGCTCCCGTTCCAGACCAACCTCAAGGGCTACGTCGACGCGGTCGCCGTGCCCCTTGAGCCGACCGTCAAGCCGATCGTCTTCACCAAGCGGCCCGACAAAAAGCTCTCCGACCCCGAGTACCTCAAGCGATTCGCCAAGCGGAAGCCGTGAGACCCGGGCTCGGCGTGGCACGGGCTTCCAGCCCGTGTCGTGCCGGACCACGGGCAAGATGCCCGTGCCACCATGCACTCGGTGCGGGTTGCCGGGCACCCGAAGGCGTGCTCCCAGAGCCCTTGGGGGCAAGGCTCGTTCTCGGCGCGGAGGGTCGTTCCCACCAATGCCGGCATCGCGCGCTTTGCCGCCGGCTGGAGACGGTCGAACACGCCGATTCCCGTGGCGCAAAATCAAACGCCGGAATCGACTTTATTTCGTTCCTCTCCGAGGGTAACCTATTCTTATCCTAGACGGTTTCTCCGATAAGACGCCAAGGTACGCATCAATGCTCGAGCGGCGGGGGCCCCACAGGTCGTGCGCGACCGGGGTCGCGGCGGCGAGCATGAGTCGCGACGCGTGGGCTTTGTCCGCGCCTGTGGTCAGGGCGAGCCGAGAAGATCGTCAGATGCTGTTGTGAGGCTCGTCCCGCAGCCAGCCCAATCTTCCGTGACCAGACAACCATTTTCGCCGGCTTTTCGCAGGAATCTTGCCGATTCCGCCCCGCCCCCGTTCCAGGGTGTCGGGCCTTCCTGGGAACTGCCGACTACCATGGTGAACACGCCGTCTTCTCGCCACACGACCGTTGCACCACCCAGGAGATTCTTCGATGAGCTCGAGAACAGCGCGCGGACCTCGCCGCTGCCGCACCACGACACCGCGTCGCTCGAGGCCGGGAATGGATCATCTCGAATCTCGCGCGCTGCTCAGCACCACGGTGGCTCACCCGACGTTCGTGGTGGGGCCCTTCGGCGGTGGCAGCGGCCCGGGCGGAGGGTACACGCCCGCGCAAATGCAGACAGCCTATGGATTCAGTAGTATCGCTTTCAATGGCACCGCCGGCACGGGCAGCGGTGAGACGATCGCCATCGTCGATTCCTACGACGACCCCAGAATCCAAGCCGACCTGAACACGTTCGATTCCTATTTCGGGCTGCCGGCCACGACGGTCACGCGGGTCAACGAGACCGGCGGGACGAGTTATCCGGCCAGCGATCCCACGGGCGGTTGGGAGCTCGAGGAGTCGCTCGACGTGGAGTGGGCGCACGCCATGGCGCCCGGCGCGAGCATCATGCTGGTCGAGGCCAGCTCAACCAGTGGTACCGATCTGCTCAACGCCGTCAAATACGGGGCGGCCCACGCGAATGTCGTGTCGATGAGCTGGGGCGGCAGCGAGTTCTCGGGCGAGACGGCGTACGACAGCGCCTATTTTCAGCAGGCCGGCGTGGCGTTCGTGGCGTCCTCGGGGGACGGCGGCGCGCCCGCCTCGTGGCCGGCGGCTTCGCCGAACGTGCTGTCCGTCGGCGGCACGGCCCTCACCGTCGGCGCGGGCAATGGCTGGTCGAGCGAGGCCGGCTGGAACGGCAGCGGTGGGGGCCCCAGCGCCTACGAGTCGCAACCGTCATACCAGACAGGTGTGGTGACGCAGACGTCGTCGTCGCGAGCCACACCGGACGTCGCCTATGACGCATCGCCCTCAACCGGCGTCGCCGTGTATGACTCCGTTCCATACGGGGGGCAGACCTTGGGCTGGGTCGTGGTCGGCGGAACCAGCGCGGGGGCACCGCAGTGGTCGGCGCTCCTGGCGATCGCCGACCAGGGCCGCGCCCTGAGCGGCCAACCGGCGCTCAACAGCACGAGTCCGCAGGAAGTGATGAACATCCTCTACAAAAACCCGGCCGCATTCCACGACATCACCAGCGGCACGAGCACCGGCAGCCCGCCATATTCGGCCGGCGCCGGCTACGACTACGTCACCGGCCTGGGCTCTCCGATGGCCAATCTCGTGGTCGGCTCGCTTGTTGGCACGTCCACGGCCACGTACGACAAACTGGTCCTGGCCGCGCCGACCGCCGAGACGGCTGGAAAGTCATTCAGCGTCACCGTGACCGCCCAGAAGTCGAGCGGGACGACGGACAACGGCTACCTGGGTACGGTCGATTTCACCAGCAGCGATGTCCACGCCGGCCTGCCGTCGAACTATATCTTCACCACCAACGATCACGGGGTGCATACCTTCACGCTTACGCTCAAGACCGCCGGCAGCGAGTCGATCACCGCGACGGATACCACGACGTCCGCCATCACTGGCACGCTTACCGGGATCAGCGTCAGCCCAGCCGCCGCCAGCAAGCTCGTCCTATCCGGCCTTCCCTCGACCGCGACCGTGGGCGTGGCGCAGAGCGTCAAGGTCACCGCGGAGGATCCCTACGGCAATGTGGCGACCGGTTACGCCGGCACCGTCGAATTCACCAGCAGCGCAGCGGCCAGCCTGCCGGCGAACTATCCCTACACCACCGCCGATCAGGGCGTGCATGCCTTCACGATTACGTTCGAGACCGCCGGCACTCAATCGGTGACCGTGCAAGACACGTCCTCGGGCATGTTCGCCCAGTCCGGAATCACGGTTGCACCGGCTGCCCCGATCAACCTGCTAGCCATTGCGGCCTCCTCGACCCAAATCAACCTCACCTGGACCGTTTCGACCGGTGCCACCGGTTACCTGATCCAGCAAAGCCTGAGCGGCAGCACCGGCTGGACTCAGGTTGGGAGCATCTCGCCGGGCAGCACCACCAGCTTTCAGCAGACGGGGCTGGCCGCCGGGACGACCTATTTCTACCGTGTCATCGCGACACTTGGAACCAGTGACTCGCCCTCCAGCAACGTGGCCAGCGCGACGACGACCGGCACCGCGGCGACGGCCGACAGCATCTGGAGCAACTCCTACGTCCCGCCGGAGAATGCCTACAGTTACGGGTCGTACGAGGTGGGTGTGAAGTTCACCGCCAGCGTGGCCGGCCAGGCGACAGGGGTCCGGTTCTACAAGCAGACGTGGATGGGCGGGTACCTCCACGTCGGCCATCTTTGGTCCTCGACCGGGACGTTGCTGGCCACGGCGACGTTCACGAATGAGTCGGCCTACGGTTGGCAGCAAGTCAACTTTTCAAGTCCGGCGGCGATCCAGGCCAACACGGTCTACATCGTCTCGTTCTCCACGGGCGGGGGTTATTTCGGCATCAACACCGGCTTCTTCACGTCCGGCGGGGTCACCAATGGGCCCTTGCAGGCGCTTTCCAACAGCGTTTCCGGAGGTGACGGGGTCTATAATCGCGCCGGCGCTTTCCCCAATTACGACGGCAACGGGATGAACTTCTGGGCCGATGTCGCTTTCACGCCGTCATCCTCCGGTAGCATTACCGGGAAGGCCTCTTCCCCGGGTTCGCAGTCGACCGGGGTGGGTGGGTTCGGTATCAGCGCCTTGACGACCGGTCAATCCAGCCGCTCGCTGACTTCGGCACCGGCGGCCACGCCGGCGGGGCCGGCGCGCTACCTCGCCGGATCGCGCGGGACAACGCCCACGGTCCTGGGCTCATTGCCTTTTCGCCGTCCGATCCCGCAGGCTGGGGCACTCGGGTCTTTGCTCAAGAATTCGTCCTGGGCATCGGACTCAGTCTAGGAGTCGCTTCGCCTCGTTCGCGCGCGATGAATCCTAAGGTGGTGAGGTGAGGCGGGTGATCTTTTCGCGCAGGAATGCCACGCAGCCGGGTACCTGCGCTTCGCTCAGTCCGTGGAGCAACAGCGGCCCCGGGAACCGAGAGCTGTGCAGCAAGGAGAGATAACGATCGTAGTCCAGCTTGCCGTGGCCGGCCGCCATGTGGCCCGCGTCGCCGTCGTGGTCCAGATCTTTGGCGTGCGCCAGGACGACATCCTTGCCAACGAGGGCAAACGCCTCGTCGAGGATCTCTTTCATCCGCGGCAATTCGCCGGCATGGAATAGGTTCGCCGCATCGATCGTGACTTTGAGGAATGGGGAGCCAATCTCGTCCAGGAGCCGGCGCGCCTTTTTCGCCGAATCCACAACGTTGTTCACCTCGGGCTCGAAGGCCAGGACCACTCGCGCCTGCCGGGCGATGTCGGTCGCCTCACGCACGCAAGCGGCCATGTCGCGCCAGGACGCCGGCAAGTCGTTGTCAGGATGGTGCCGCCACATGTTATCGCGATCGCGTGTTCCAGTGCAGATATGAATTTTGGAAGTGCCCAACTGTGGACAAGCCTCGGCCAGGGCCCGGAGCCGCCGCAGGCCCGTCCGGCGCTCTACGGCATCGGGATGGCTCATGTTGAACGTACCCTGCACAGACGCGATCGTGATACCGCTGTCGGCCGCCTCGCGGCGGATCCGGGCGGCAACTTCTGGCGGGATGTTCTCGGGCATGTCGGGCAGGCCAGCGCAGTCCAGGCTCACTTGCACGCAGTCGAGTCCGCAGGCCTTGACTGCATCCAGCCGGGCCTTGAGCGTTCCGCGGCGAATCGTACCCAACAGAATGCCGATCTGGATGAGCGGAAGCTGCCGCGTGCCGGGCTCGCCGGGGATGGAGCGCTGGGATATCGCGGCAGCCGCGCTGGGCCCTGCCGCCAGCAAGCCTCGCCAGCCAGGTGCGCCCAATGCCAAGGCAGCGACAGGTGTTGCGCTCTTGAGAAACTCACGACGCTTCAGTGGCTTGTTTGGTTCATTCATGGGAGCAACGCTCCTCAGCGCTCCAGGGTTTGCACCCAGACCATCGGGTGATGCCGAACCAGGTCTTAGACCAGCGTCTCGTTCCGCAGCATCTGGATCCAGGAGAGGAGCGGCTTGGGGGTTTGATCCGGGCGAAAGAGGCCGGCGTGAGGATAGAGGTGGGGGTTCGCATCGCTCGCCTGGAGCCAGCTCAGGGTCCGGACGAATGGCTTGGCGACGGCCAGGGCGAGCCACTTCGCGCCCCACAAGGCTTGCAGGGCTTCGTCCAGGGGGGCCGGCCACTGGGAGGAATCGACGACAACATCCGGATCCGCCTTCGGGTCGGGCGCGCCGGACGACGGGATCGCCATCCAGATGTACAACGGCACGTTCAGGAGCGAATAGAGGTCGAGGAGCTTGGAAAACTCGAACAGGTCGCGCATGTAGCTGCCCGGCGAGGAATAGCCCAGCGCGATTTCGAGAGCGACGCCGGAGAGCCCCACGTCCGCCCGTACCAGATAGTCGCACAAATGAAGCGGGCCGAGCTGGAAGTGGCTCGAGCCCATCCATTCCGCCCAGGGCCGGTCGACCCCGATCGTCAACTGGGCCGACGGGTCGGTCTGGTGGGCGACCTGAACCGCCCGCGCGGTGATCCGGATCTGCTCTTCCTCCGTCAAGCCGAGGATCTCGCCGCCGGCCGGCCGGTGAACCACGTGCCATAACGGGACCCGGCCACGGTAGCGCTGAACCGTCTGCTGGACGAAGTCCGCCACCAGCCCGCCCAGGGTCTCGCAATCACCTTCCCAGAGCCAGACCCAGTCGGGAAGCGCACCGCGGCGGAACTCGACCAGCGGTCCGACCTCGAAGGGTAGGCCGGTCCGGGCACACCAGCCCAACTGGGCGTCGAACTGGTCCCAGCGGTATAGACCTTCCGAAGGCGCCACGTGCTTCCACGAGACGCCCAGGTGACAGATATTGAACGTGCTCGACCACGCGAGCGATGGGGGCAACGCCTGGGGAGCACCGTCGAGGACGCAGCCGAGACGGGTCGTGAGCCGGGAGTTCGTGCCCAGGCGGCTTTGAAGGATCTGCGCGGTGTATGCCCGATCAGCAGATCGCCGGACCGGGTGGCCGAGTCGAGAGCGGCCTGGGCGGCCGCGACGCAAGCCTCGGGCCGATCGGTCGAGGTGACCGACCGGACAAACGCGTGCTGGGCGTCGCCAAGAGCTCGATCCAGCTCGGGCGTGGAACGCAGACCCATCTGAGTCCAGTCGGATAACTGGTTCCGGATGTCGTTGAGCTTGCCTCGCGCGAGCTCCACGGCCAGCATGTAGGGAGCCTGGCGCTCGGCCAGCGTGGCCGTACCGACGAGCGGCGTGCCGTATCCTTCGATCGGCCATGGTATGAACAGGCGGCCGCTCTCGGTGGTGTCGCGAACGCAAGTCATCAGCCCGTTCCGAAGCTCGACGGCGAGCCGGCCCGGGGTCCGATCAAGGCCGGTGATGTACGCCTTGCGAATATCGGGGAGCTTTCGCGTCGCTTCGTTCGAGGGTACTCGAAACTTCATAACCCCCATGGCACGCTTTCCGCGCAGCGGGATGAGACCGCCAAAAAAAGATGATTGAAGACCGAGTGAAAGCCACCCTCGCTGACCCGCCTTCTCCCCGTCACTCGCAACCTTCTCAATCCGGGACGATCGAGCATTGCCGATTCCTCTTCATCAATACTCGACTCGTTTTCGAGACAGTCAAGAGCGGTATCGCCGGACGATCCCATCCAATCTTCGCGGAATGGATCTTGCAGAACAGGACGGACCATTCCTGGGACGGCTCGTCGGGATCGCCGGCCGCGAATCGTGCGGCGGAACGAGGTTGCCGAATGAGTTCGATGAGAATAAGTTGGGCGGTTGCTCAACGCAAGTCGCTGGCGGAGCGGATTCGAAAGAAGCCGGCCACGGCGGCGACCACCTGAACCAATTGGATTGCCCACAATCTTACCCATAATAAGGTCGAGATGACCATGCCTAGAGTCTTGATCGGCCCGTATCTCCTTCGCAAACAACCCGGCCGGTTTCGCGAGATCTTGACCGACGCCGGCTTCGAGCCGGTGGATCCGGAGGGGGATTTCGCCCTGAGCTACGACCAGCTTTGTCCTCACCTGGCGGGTATCGACGCCTTGATCGCCGGGGGAGAGCGGATGACGCCCGAGCTCTTCGAGCTCGCCCCCAAATTGCGCGTGATCGCGCGGACCGGCGTGGGTTACGACCTGATCGATGTACCGGCCGCGACCGCGCACCGGGTGGCCGTGACGATCACGCCCGGAACGAACCAGGACAGCGTCGCCGAGCAAACCTGGGCGCTGCTGCTCGCGCTGGCGAGACGGATCGTGCCCAATGACCGGGTCATTCACGGCGGCGGCTGGGACCGGGCGCTCGTCACCCCCGTCCGCGGCATGACTCTGGGCCTGGTGGGGATGGGGCGGATCGGCCGCGCAGTGGCCTTGCGTGCCCGGGCGTTCCGGGCCCGGGTCGTCGCGTTCGACACAATCGTGGATGCCGAATTCGACGCGAAGCACGGAATCGAACGGCTGTCGCTCGACGAGCTGCTCGCGTGCTCGGATGTGGTCAGCCTGCACGTCCCCCTGACCGAAGTGACCCGCGGCATGGTCAACCGCGACTTCCTGGCCAAGATGCCGCCGGGATCCTACCTGATCAACACGTCGCGCGGTGGGCTGGTGGTGGAAGCCGATTTGCGCGACGCCTTGCGTTCGGGGCATCTTGCCGGAGCCGGTCTGGATGTGCTCAACCACGAGCCGCCCGAAACCGGCAATCCGCTCCTCGGACTACCCAACGTCATTCTGTCCCCGCACATCGCGGGCACGGACACCCAGTCGATGCGCGAGATGGCCGAGCTGGCCGCCTCGACGATCGTCGAGCTTTACCAGAACCGCTGGCCGGTGGACTGTGTCGTCAATTCCGAATTACGCGGCGGCTGGGCGTGGTGAGCCGGTGAGCGCACCACGCCATAGTCATCCGTCAACCTTCGATTGACGGGTGGAGCACGGGGAGACCTTCGGTCGGCCCGACGGGCGGGGTCAGGAGACCCGCGCCCAGCGCCCAACGGCGGGGTCAGGAGACCCGCGCCCGCCAGCCGTCAAACCTGGAACGAGCTTCCGCAGCCACAGCTTTTGACGACGTTGGGGTTGTTGAACACAAAACCGCGCTTCTCCAGACCGTCGTAATAGTCGACGACGGTACCGTCGAGATAAGGGTCGTACTTCTTCTCGACGGCGAGCTGGACACCGTGGACCTCGAGCACGCGATCTTTCTCTGAGGTTGTCGTGTCGAAACCCAGGCTGTACGAAAAACCGCTGCAGCCCCCTCCCTGGACACCGACCCGCAACACGGTGCCCTCGGGCAGGTTCTGCTCGGTGATGATCTTCTTGACTTCGTTGGCGGCTTTTTCGGTCAAAGTCACACTCATCGATTCATCTCCTTTTTGGAGTGGGATTGCCTCGCCATTGATTCTGCGATACCCGCTCAGAATAATCAATCATACCGTCCAGTCAAATCTCGTGTCATCCTAAACGGTCCAGGCGACGCTTCGACTGCGGAGCCGTAGGGCGGCCTCCGCGACCGCATCCACCGCGTGGTCAATCTCTTCGGGGGTTGTGAACCGTCCCAGACCGAACCTGAGGCTGGCTCGGGCCAGCTCTTCGGGCAGGCCCATCGCCAGGAGGACATGGCTGGGCTCGGGGTTCGTCGAGGAACAGGCCGACCCGGAGCTGACTGCGAGGTCGCGCATGGCCATCATGAGGGCCTCGCCGTCGACATCCGCGAAGCTGAGGTTGAGGTTGCCCGGCAGGCGATCGGGCGGCCCGTTCAACCGGGTCGCCGGCACCCGGCGCGCGATCCCCTCATGGAGCCGTTCGCGGAGCTCGAGGAGCCGGATTGCCTCGGCGGGACGCTCGCCGACCGCCAGCTCGGCGGCCATTCCCAGCCCGACGACCAGCGGGACCGCCACGGTCCCGCTGCGGAGACCCCGCTCGTGCCCACCGCCGTCGACGAGCGGCTCGAGCCTGACCTGGGGATCGCGACGGCGGACGTAGAGGGCGCCGATCCCCTTGGGCCCGTATATCTTATGCGCCGACAGGCTGAGCAGGTCGATGCCGTCGGATTGCACGTCGAGCGGCACCTTGCCGACGGCCTGGGCGGCATCGGTGTGGAAGACGATGCCGCGGTCGTGGCACAACCGGCCGATCTCCGCGACGGGATTGATCGTCCCCACCTCGTTATTGGCGGCCATGACCGAAACGAGAACGGTCCGATCGGTGAGTGCAAGGGCCACGGATTCGGCCGAGACCCGCCCGTACGCGTCGCAGGGAACGACGGTACAGCTCCAACCTTGGCGCGAAAGCCGTTTCATCGGGTCGAGGACCGCCTTGTGCTCGGAAGCGGCCGTGACCAGGTGGTTGCCGCGGCGAAACGACGCGTGCGCAACTCCCTTGATGGCAAGGTTGTTCGATTCGGTGGCACCCGAGGTGAAGATGATGTCCCGGGCTTCCGCGCCGATGGACCGCGCGACCTGCTCTCGGGCGCGCTCGACCGCCTCGCTCGCTTCCCATCCGAACCGATGAGACGTGCTGGCCGCGTTGCCGTACTGCTCCGTGAAGTAAGGCAGCATTGCCTCGACGACGCGCGGGTCCGTTCGCGTCGTCGCATGGTTGTCGAGATAAATTGGCGTGGACCGCACGTTAACCCCAATACCGTTGAATCAGTGATAAATCGAAGGAAGTAAAGGCTTTGACTTCTCGTTCCCACGCTCCGCGTGGGAATGCTCTCCGCGACGCTCCGCGTCGTCGGACCAGGACCGAGGCTTCGCCCATCGAGCGGACGCAGAGCGTCCAAGACGCGCGTCCCCACGCGGAGCGTGGGAACGAGGAGCCGCAACTCCTTGTCTCCGCGGCAATTGATGCTAATTCAACGGTATTGACGTTGACCCGCCTCACGAAACAAGGATGAAGGATGAAGGATGAAAAGGAGGCGTGGTTCAAGACGAGGTTACAACTGAAGGCGGCTGGGGTCGACGCCCGCGGGGTCCCTATGTCGCCTTTCGTTCCGCGAAAGCACGCCCTTTCGCAGAGCGAAAGGCGACTTTACTTTAACCCCAGCTCATGTTACCCGCGAAACACGCAATCTGAACCGTGCCGAAAAGGAAGCGTTTTACTGATCACTCCGACTTCTTCAACGCATCCCCTCGATTGATCGTAAGCCCAGCATACCCCGCTTTCAACCTGCTTTGTAAGATAGGAATTCATCAGGATCTGGGTCAATTCCGGGTTGCGGGATCAACCGACATTCGGTAAAGACTGAGGGGGTAAGGGGCTCGGCGGAAACCGCGCCCGCGGCGAGAGAGGCTGAAACGCAAGCTCGCCCGGCAAGGAGGCCACGGTATGGGTTACGACAAACACTTAGCAGCCCAGGAGTTTACAAGATGGAGCAGCAGTTACGACCGGAGCATCCTTCAGTGGCTGTTATTCGGGCCTTCCCATCGTGTTTTGATCCGGCGGATCCGCGACGTGGCGGGTGATCGGCCGGTGAAGATGCTGGACGTGGGCTGTGGGACAGGGATGTTTGCATCCAAGGTTCGCGCCGCCTTGCCGCGCGTCGAGGTCTGCGGCGTCGACCTGGTCCCCGAAATGCTGCGGAAGGGACAGCCGCGCTGGCGATTGGACCCCGGGCACGTTTTCCCGGTGCGGGGAGACAGCGAGCGGCTGCCGTTCGGGTCGCAAACGTTCGATATCGTGACCTGCGCCAATAGTTTTCACCATTACCCGCATCAGGAGCGAGCCGTCGCCGAAATGAGGAGAGTCCTGCGTTCCGGCGGGCGGTTGATGATCATCGACGGCTACCGCGACGGCCCTTGGGGCTGGTTCATCTACGACGTGTGCGTCGCCGGCGTGGAGGGAGACGTGCACCATGCCTCGGCCCAGAGATTCCGCGACCTGATGAGCGAAGCCGGTCTGCAAGCCGTTGCGCAGCGCGTTTATCAGGGACTGGCTCCGTTCCTGATCACGGAAGCAATCGCGGCGGACTCGGTTCCGGCCCTGCATCCGCGCCACGTCCATTTTCGATTTTAGATTTTCGATTTTTTGAGCGCGATTTGCTGGCGCGCCGGGCATTGCTACCACCCGCGGATACCTCAACGTCGACAAAACCGGTAAGATCGCAGGCGGGAAAGCACGCGAGACGCTAACATCACCCACGCTACCAACCTGAATTGGCTGACCAAGAGCGGAGCAACATTGTGGCTGTGGCCTCGACTTCCGTGGAGAGTCTGGAGCGTGCGCTGTCACGGATCGGCGCCGCGTTTCGGATCGTGGCCCGATCGGGCCAGCACGAGGTCGTCGAAGATCGCCGGTTGGACATCGGTCCCAATGGAGACGGAGAATCGGCTGCGATCGTGCCCGCGTGCCGTTTGGAAGACATGGGCGACGCCCATTTCCGCGCGGATCACGGTCTGCGATATCCCTGCATGTCGGGCGCGATGGCCAATGGGATTGGATCGGTCGAAATCGTCGAGGCGATGGGTCGGCACGGGTTTCTCGGGGTGTTCGGCTCGGCCGGGCTGTCGGTGGCGGCGGTCGAGCAAGCGCTCGAGCGAATCGAGGGTCGTCTGGGCGATTCGGTTCCTTATGGAATGAACTTGATCCACAGCCCCGGCGAGCCCGAGCTGGAGTCGGCCGTCGTCGATCTCTATCTGAGACGAAGGGTGCGGCTGGTGGAGGCTTCCGCGTTCCTCAACCTGACTCTGCCGGTGGTCCGGTATCGTGTGGCCGGCCTGCGTCGTGACGCGTCTGGACGGATCGTGGCCTTGAATCGGATCATCGCCAAGGTTTCGCGGGTCGAGGTCGCTTCCAAGTTCATGGCGCCGCCCCCGGCCCGCTTCCTCCGCGAGCTGGCGGGCACGGGTGAGATCACACCGGAGCAAGCGGAGTGGGCGTCGCGGATTCCGATGGCCGAGGATGTCACGGCGGAGGCTGACTCGGGTGGACATACCGACAACCAGCCGGCGATCGTTCTCTTGCCGACGATGCTGGCCCTGCGCGACCAGATGCAGGCGCAGTACGGCTACGATCGACCGGTTCGCGTGGGAGCCGCGGGTGGGATTTCGACGCCGTGGGCGGCGGCGGCGGCGCTGGCGATGGGGGCCGCGTATCTCGTGACCGGATCGGTCAACCAGTCGTGTGTGGAGGCCGGCACATCGGACGTGGTGCGGCGGATGCTGGCACAGGCGCAGCAGGCGGATATCGCGATGGCCCCCGCGGCGGACATGTTCGAGTTGGGGGTGAAGGTGCAAGTGCTGAAGCGCGGCACGTTGTTCGCGATGCGGGCGGCCAAGCTTTACGAGCTGTATCGGTCGCACGACGGGCTGGACCAGGTTCCGGCGAGCGAGCGGGCGGCCCTGGAGAAGACGGTGTTCCGGGCGCCCTTCGAAACGATTTGGGAGCGGACGAAGGATTATTTCCAGAAGCGCGACCCGTCGCGGATCGAGCGGTCCCAGCGGGACCCCAAGCAGAAGATGGCCCTGGTGTTTCGCTGGTATCTGGGGATGTCGTCGCAGTGGGCCAACACGGGCGAGCCATCGCGAACCGTCGACTATCAGATCTGGTGCGGCCCGGCGATGGCCGCGTTCAACGACTGGGTCCGCGGGTCGTTCCTGGAACGGCCCGAGAATCGCCGGGTCGCGACGGTCGCCTTGAACATCTTGTACGGCGCGGCGGTGTTGACCCGCGCCCGTATCCTATGTTTCCAGGGCGTCGTACTGCCGCCGGGTGTGCCCCGGCTGACGCCGCTGGAAATCACCGAGATTGAGGACCGGTTGTTCCTTTCTTAGTATAACACGATCATCGCGCAGATCCGGCGTCCTACCACGCGCGGCTCGCGCCGGCCTCCAAACGACGTTCGAAAGGGTAAAGACTTGAATTCGCCCGCTCCCTCGCCTCCGGTTCCGGTGGCCATCATCGGAATGGGATGCATGTTTCCTCAGGCGGAGGACCTTGCACGTTACTGGGCCAACATTCGCAACCGCATCGACGCGATCACCGAGGTGCCCGATTCCCACTGGCGAGTCGCGGACTATCACGACGACGATCCGAAAGCAGCCGACCGGACGTATGCACACCGGGGCGGTTTTCTGAGTGCGGTGGATTTCCCGCTGCTGGACTTCGGGATCGCGCCCCACTCGATCGAGGCGACCGACACCACCCAGTTGCTGGGTCTCTTGGTGGCCCGCCGCGCGCTGGAGGATGCGGGTTGTCTGGTGGAGGGCGCGGTGGACCGCGACCGTGTGAGCGTGATCCTGGGCGTCACCGGCACACTCGAGCTGGTGATCCCGCTGGCCGCACGGCTGGGACACCCGATCTGGCGGCGCGCGCTCGCGGCCGCCGGTGTGGACGATCGCACGGCGGCAGACGTCGTCGAGCGGATCGCCTCGTCGTACGTCGGCTGGCAGGAGGGCTCGTTCCCGGGCCTGCTCGGCAACGTGGCCGCCGGACGGATCGCCAACCGGCTCGACCTGCGCGGCACCAACTGCGTCGTCGACGCCGCCTGCGCCAGCTCGCTGGGGGCCGTCAACCTGGCCACGCTGGAACTGGCCGCGGGGCGTTGCGACCTCGCCGTCACGGGGGGGCTGGATACGTTCAACGACATTTTTATGTATATGTGCTTCAGCAAGACTCCGGCGCTGTCGCCCACGGGCGATGCGCGGCCGTTCGACGCGGAGGCGGACGGCACGATCCTGGGCGAGGGGCTGGGGGTCATGGTCCTCAAGCGGCTGGCGGACGCGCGGCGGGACGGCAATAAGGTGTATGCGGTGATCCGCTCGATCGGCACGTCGAGCGACGGCAAGGGCCAGGCGGTCTACGCGCCATCCACGGCGGGCCAGGCGAAGGCCCTGCGCCAGGCTTACGACCTGGCGGGCATCGAGCCGGGGACGATCGAGCTGGTCGAGGCGCACGGCACCGGGACCAAGGTCGGCGATGCGATCGAGCTGGCGGCGCTCGAGGAGGTTTACGGGGGTGCCCGGGCCGGAGGCCCCTGGTGTGCCCTGGGCTCGGTCAAATCGCAGGTGGGGCATACCAAGGCCGCCGCCGGGGCGGCGGGGCTGATCAAGGCGGCGCTGGCGCTCTATCACAAGGTGGTGCCGCCCACTTCCAAGGTCCGCCGGCCGATCGGGCGGCTCGCCGACGGCAGCTCGCCGTTTTACGTGAACACCGAGAGCCGGCCCTGGCTGCCCGATCCCGGGCACCCGCGCCGCGCGGCGGTGAGCGCCTTTGGCTTCGGCGGCAGCAATTTCCACTGCGTCCTGGAAGAAGCCGAGCCCGCGATGCCAGGCATCGACTGGGACGGCGACGTGCAGATCCTCGCCTTCTCGGCGGATCAGCCGGCCGAGATCGGCACCGCGCTCGAGGCGCTCGAGGGCCTGGGCGATTGGGGGGAGATTCGACGGCACGCGGCACGCGGCCGGTCACGCTTCCAGGCCGACCATCGCCACCGTCTGCTGCTGGTTGTCTGCCGCGACGAGGGCGATGCCGGCGCCCGCTGCGCCATGGCCCGGGCGCGGCTGGCATCGTGGTCCGGGCCCGACTCCACCGTCCCGGGCGGACGACCGGAGGCCGGCCGAGCGAAGAGCGGCCAGGCGCGGACCTTCCTGGGGATGGGACCGCGCCCGGGACACCTCGCCATGCTCTTCCCGGGGCAAGGCTCACAATATGTGGGAATGCTGCGGGAGCTGGCTTGCCAGTTCCCCCGGATGCAGGCGTCTCTTTCGCTCGTGAACGAAGTCGCCGGCGATCCCGGGATCCCGTTCTCGGGCTGGATTTATCCGCGGCCGGCGTTCGGCGACCTCCAGCGGCAGGCCCAGGAAGTTGCCCTGCGGGACACACGCATCGCACAGCCGGCGATCGCCGCGGTCAGCCTGGGACTGCTGCGCATCCTGGAAGATTTCGGCGTCCGCCCCGACGTGGCCGGGGGGCATAGCTTCGGTGAGCTGACCGCGCTCCTGTCGGCCGGCCGATTCGACGATCGATCGCTGGCCTTTCTGGCGCAGCGGCGCGGCGCGCTCATGGCTGAGTGCGCCGCCCTGGCGGGCGCGGGGGCGATGCTCGCGGTCTTTGCTCCCCTGGACGAGGTCCGTGCCCTGATCCGCGAGCAAGACCTGGGGGTAGTCATCGCCAACAAGAACGCTCCGCGCCAGTGCGTCCTGTCGGGGCCGGCCGTCGAGATCGAGCGGAGCCGGCAGATGTTCGGCGACCGGCGGATCGCAACCCATGCCGTTGCCGTTTCGGCGGCGTTTCACAGCGGGTCGCTGGCCGGCGCGGAGGAAGGCCTGCGGCAGGCCCTCGACACGATCGACCTCACAAACTCGACGATCCCGGTGTTCGCCAACGCGACGGCCCTTCCTTACCCCGAGGACGTCGAGCCGGCCCGGGCTTTGCTGGCGAGCCAGCTTGTCCGGCCCGTCGAATTCGTCGCCCAGATCGAGGCGATGTATCGGATGGGGGCGCGCACCTTCCTCGAGGTCGGGCCCGAAGCGAAGCTCACCACGCTGGTCCGCGCCATCCTCGAGGGGAGGCCTCATCTCGCCGTCGCCGTGGATGCCTCGCGAGGCTCGTCCGGCAACCAGTACGATCTGGCCTGCGCGCTCGCATCCCTGGCCGCGCTGGGGTATGCTGTCGATCTCGGTCGGTGGGATCCAGGGGATCATGGGTCCCCTGCCGCTGAGAAAAAAACAGGGCTCACCGTCAGGATCTGCGGTGCCAACGCCCGACCCAAGGTCCCGGCCACCGACGAGCCGCGCACCGAGCTCACCCCGCTCCGTCCGGAGCGGGGACCTTCCCTGGAGCAGACAGTGGCGGCGCGACCGCCGCGGTTTTCGAGAGCCGGCGACCCGGACGCGACGATGTCTTCGCATTCCCAGGGCCGCGGTAACGCCGAGATTGATCGAACCATGGATCCTTCCGACGGAACAACCGCACCGCACTTGAATGGCCAGGCATCCTCGCACAGCCTGGCCCCGCGACCTGCCACCCTACAGCGAGGATCGGAGGCCGCCGCCCGGCCGCCGCTCTCGACGAGCCAATCGCACGACGGCTTATCCCTGGCGCTCTCGAACGCCCAGGACAACCTGATCGCGTTGCAACGCCTGGCCGAACAAACGGCGGCGGTTCACCGGCAGTTCCTGGAAGGCCAGGAGAAGGCGCAGCAGACCTTGCTCAGACTGTTCGAGCATCAGCAGCGCCTGTCCCTGGCCATGCTTGGACCGGCCGGAGCTCCGGCACCCACGCGGTTGCCACACGCCGGCCAAGAGCGGCGGGAGCATCTCATGAGCGCGAGCGGGGAGATGCCCGCGCTCGAGCGGTCCGTCCCACCGGAACAGTCGGGTCGCGACCACGATCGAGAAACGGGTGTGGCCGCGGGACGGGCTGAGCCGGCCGCGACGAGCGCCTCCGCGCCCTTCGGGTCGCTCGCCGCAATCCTGGTCGGGGTCGTCGCCGAAAAAACGGGATACCCCGCCGAGGTGCTCGATCTCGACATGCAGCTCGACGCCGATCTGGGCATCGATTCGATCAAAAGGGTCGAGATCCTCTCGGCGGTCCAGGACAAGCTTCCCGATCTGCCATCGCTCAAGCCGGAGCAACTGGGCTCGTTCCGCAGCCTCCGATCCATTGTCGAACACATGAGCCAGGCTCAAGAGGGCGGCGCGGTCCCGCAAGCAGGGCCGCTTGCCGGCCATCCGGAGCTCCGTGCCGATCGTACCGACCTGATCGCGCGGGCCCTCTGCGAGGCGGTGGCCGAAAAGACAGGGTATCCCATCGAGATGCTCGAGCTCGACATGAAAGTCGACGTCGACCTGGGCATCGATTCGATCAAGAGGGTCGAGATCCTCTCGGCGGTCCAGGATCGGCTCCCCGAGCTGCCCTCGCTCAAGCCCGAGCAACTGGGTGCGCTCAGCACGCTCGGGCAGATCGCCGACGCGCTATCGGCGCCACCGTGTCCACCGGCCCCGGCCCCGGTTCGCGAAAACGGCCCGGCCGCCCGGCATGCCGAGGCTGATGGGAAACCCGACCGGCCAGGGCACGTCGATCGGACTGCCGTTCGAACGGGGACTGAGAACGGGATCGCTCACCAGCGGGAGAACGGCAACGGGCAGGCCCGCGTTCGACAGGTCGTGCTCCGAAGGCTGCATCCTTGCTGCCGTCCGCTCGAGGCCCCGGACGATCGCGAGGAAATCCGGCTTCGCGCCGGCGGAACGATCTGGATCACGCAGGACGGCTCGCCGTTGACCGAAGCGGTCCGCTCGTGCCTGGTCGAGCGCGGCTACCGTCCCGTTGTGGTTCGGCTCGACGAATCAGGGACTCCGGCAGCGACCGAGCCGCCATGCGGATTGATCATCCTGGCGCCTCGGGAGCCCGATCCAGAGACGTTCATCGGCCAGGCGTTTCGGGTCCTTCGCGCCGCGGCCCCGGCCCTCGAACGATCCGGAGCGCGGGGAGGGGCAGTGCTCTTGACCGTGTCGCGGCTGGATGGGCGCTTCGGCGTGAACGGACTTTCGTCGGAAACGAGCCCAGTTGCCGGCGGCCTGGCCGGGATGGCCAAGACGGCCGGCCAAGAATGGCCGGGGGTCCATTGCAAGGCGGTCGATCTCGACCCGGCCATCGAGTCGCCCGAGCAGGCCGCGGCCTCGATCGTCGAGGAACTATTCAAGCGCGGCCCGGCCGAAGTCGGCGTCACCCGGCAGGGCCGCATCGAGCTCGAGCTACGGCCGGACTTGCAGGTGGATGCGGTCCAACGCCGGCATAGCCGCCTCGAGCGCGGCGATCTGGTCGTGATCAGCGGCGGCGCGCGCGGCATCACCGCCGAGGTCGCCGTCGCCCTGGCCGAGTCGTTCCAGCCTCGGCTGGTCGTGCTCGGCCGCAGCCCAGCGCCCGTCCCCGAAGCCGACTGGCTCGCCGGGCTCCATGACGAGGCCGAGCTAAAGCGCGCTCTGCTGACGCGATCCGACCGGCCCCGCGCGCCCCAGGAGCTCGGCGAGGAATCGCGCCGGGTGCTGGTCCAGCGCGAGGTCCGCCGCAACCTCGCCAGGATCACCGAGGCCGGTTCGCCGGTCGTCTATCGCTCGGTCGACGTGCGGGACCGGAACGGGGTCAGGGCGATCCTCGATCAGGTCCGCGCCGAGTACGGCACGATCCGCGGGCTGATCCACGGGGCGGGGGTCGTGGCCGACCGCAGGATCGCCGATCAAACCGACGCGCAGTTCGACCAGGTCTACGACACCAAGGTGAAGGGACTTGCGCATCTGTTCGAGGCGATCGATCCCGAGTCGCTGGCGTTTCTGATCCTCTTCTCCTCATCGACGGCCCGCTTCGGGCGGACGGGTCAAGTGGCGTACGCGGCCGCGAACGAAGCTCTCAACAAGTGGGCTCAGCGAGAAACACTCCGCTTGCCACACTGTCGGGTCGTCTCCTACAACTGGGGCCCGTGGGCGGGAGGCATGGTCAAGGACGCCCTCAGGCCGCTGTTCGAGAAAGAGGGGCTGACTCTGATCCCTCCCGCCGTGGGTGCGCGATTGGTGGTCGACGAGATCGGTGGTACCGGCCCAGCCGAGATCGTCGTCCTTGCCGAACCTGAGCCGGCCGACCGAGAGACTGCGTCCTCAAGGCCGGCGCCGGCTCCCGCCAGAGCGGCCGACCGGAAGCTCGAAACCGTATTCCGCCGCACGGTGGGTGTCGAGTCAATGCCGATCCTCGCGTCGCACGTGATCGACGGGAACGCCGTGCTGCCGATGGCGATCATGATGGAATGGCTGGCCGAGGGGGCGGCCCACCGCAATCCGGGACTGGTGGTGAGCGGGCTCGACGACGTTCGTCTCTTCAAGGGGGTGATCCTGAAAGACCGCCAGCCGGCAACGGTCGACGTCCGGGTCGGCAAGGCCATTCGCAGCGACGGCGGCTTCATCGTGCCGGTCGAGCTGCGAGGCATTCTGCCCTCCGCCCGCGAGGTCACACACGCCCGAGCCGACGTCGTTCTGGCCGATCGCCACGCGACCGCGGCGGGCCGGCTTGCCGGCGGAGCACTGCTTAAGTACCCGATGGCGCGGGACGAGGTTTATCAGTCCGTGCTGTTCCACGGCCCCGCGATGCGGGGGATCGACCAGATCGAGGGCTCTAGCGAGCGAGCGATCGCAGGCTGGGTCTCGACCGCGCCGGCACCTTCGGAGTGGATCGACCGGCCGCTCCGGAGCACCTGGTTGACCGATCCGCTGGCGATCGACTGCGCCTTCCAGCTCGTGGTGCTCTGGTGCAGCGAACAGCTCCGGGCGAATTCGCTGCCGGCCTCGATCGGCGGTTATCGGCAGTTCCGCCGGTCGTTCCCGGCTGACGGAGTGCGCGTCCTGGCGGAGATCCGGCACGCGAGCGATACGCGGGCGGTCGCCGACGTCGAGTTTCTCGACGCGCACGGCGAGCTCGTCGCCCGGCTCGACTCATACGAGTGCGTCATCGACTCGTCGCTCAACCAGGCATTCCGCCGCAACCATTTTGCAGCCACGAGAGTTGAGTGATGCCGGTCGATTCAATGATGGAACCAGACGGCGCGATCGCGATCGTGGGAATCGGCGGTCTTTTTCCCGGCGCCGGCACACTCGAGCAGTTCTGGGCCAACGTCCGTGACTGTGTCGACACCACGAGCGAGGTGCCCCGGGGGCGGTGGCTGATCGACCCCGCGCAAGCCTTCGACCCGCGCATCGCGCTGGCGGACCATGTCTACTCGATGAGAGGGGGCTTCGTCGCGCGGCCGTGCCTCGATGCGGCAGGCTTCGACCTGCACGGTCCCTTGCTGGAACGGCTGGACCCTCTGTTTCATCTCGCGCTCCACGCTGCGCGAGAGGCGTGGCGCGACGCGCGGACGATTGACGTGGATCGCCGCCGCGTCGGAGTGGTTTTCGGCAACATCGTCTTGCCGACCGAGACCGCGGCGGCCCTGTCGCGCGAGCTGCTGGGCCGCGTGTTCGAAGAGGAGCTGGGCGTCAACCCTCCCGAGGCCTGGCCGGCCGAGCCGTTGAATGCGTTCCCCGCGGGCCTGCCGGCCGCCCTGGTTGCCCGCGCGCTCGGGCTGGGTGGTGTGGCGTACACGATCGACGCGGCCTGCGGCTCATCGCTTTACGCACTCAAGCTGGCCATCGACGAGCTTCGGGCGGGGCGGGCCGATGCCATGCTGAGCGGTGGCGTGTCGTGCCCCGATTCCCTTTATACCCAGATGGGGTTCTCGCAGCTTCGCGCGCTGTCGGCACGAGGCAGGGCCGCTCCGTTCGACCAGCGGGCCGATGGGCTGGTGGTGAGCGAGGGGGCGGGAATGTTCGTGCTCAAGCGGCTCGAGGACGCCCTGAAGCATGGCGATCGCGTTTACGGCGTGGTGGCGGGGATCGGACTATCGAACGACGTCCACGGGGACCTGCTGGCCCCCAGCCCGCTGGGACAGCTCCGCGCCATGCAAATGGCCTACGAGCAGGCCGGCTGGAGCCCCACCGACGTGGACCTGGTCGAATGCCACGCCACGGGGACCCCGAAGGGCGACGCCGTCGAGGTCGAAAGCCTCAGGTCGCTCTGGGGAGAAGCCGGCTGGCGCCGGCACCAGTGCGCCATCGGCTCGGTGAAATCGAACATCGGCCATGCGCTCACGGCGGCGGGAGCCGCCGGGTTGATCAAGGTGCTCCTGGCCCTCAAGCACCGCCTCCTGCCGCCGACGGCGAATTTCGAGCGGCCCGCCCCCAACCTCGGGCTGGAGGACAGCCCGTTCCGGGTCCTGACCCGGGCAGAGCCCTGGCCGGCCCGCGTGGCGGGGCAGCCGCGGCGCGCGGCCGTCAGCGGGTTCGGCTTTGGCGGGATCAATGCGCATGTTTTAATCGAAGAATGGGTACCTTCCCTCACGGCCGGTCAGACCGTGCCGGGCCCTCGCCGGCTCGTGGGTGGACCTCGAGCGGCCGCCCGGAACCAGCCGGCGCCGATCGCGATCACCGGGATGTCGGCCCATTTCGGGCCGTTCGCGGGGAAGAAGGCGTTCCAGGAGCGGGTGCTGGGCAGCGATCTAACGATCGCCGCGGCGCAGCCGCGGAACTGGTGGGGGGTCCCCGAGACGCACTGGTATCGCGGCCAGGGATTGGACGACCGGTCGTTCCCGGGTTATTCCATTGATTCGCTCGAGTTTCGAGTCGACCAGTTCCGGATTCCGCCCAAGGAGCTCGGCGAGATGCTGCCCCAGCAAACGCTCATGCTGCGGGTCGCGGCCGAGTCGATCCTCGACGCGCGGTGGGATCGAAGGCTGGGGATGCGAACCGGTGTCTTGATCGGGATCGGGCTGGACCTGAACGCAGCCAATTACCACCTTCGATGGTCGCTCGCCGGCCGGGCGCGGGAATGGAACAGCACGCTGGGCCTCGGCCTTTCGCCCGAGGAGCTTGCCCGCTGGGTGGAGGACCTGCGGCGGTCGGCGGGGCCGGCACTGACGGCCAACCGGACGATGGGGTCGTTGGGCGGTCTGATCGCCAGCCGGATCGCGCGCGAGCTCGGCATCGGCGGGCCGAGCTTCACAGTCTCGTGCGATGAGACGTCAGGGATCCAGGCCCTGGCGATCGCCGCCCAGTGGCTCGGCCGGGGCGAGCTGGATGCCGCGATCGTGGGAGCGGTCGACTTCGCGGGAGACGTCCGCGCGGTCCTGGCACGACATCAACTCGAGATCGGTCGATCCGTCGCGGCCGCGGGCGGAAGCTGGCCTCCCGCGGCTGGAGACGGCACCCTCCCCTGCTCTTGCGACGGCGCGGTCTCGCTGGTCGTGAAACGGCTCGAGGACGCAGAGCGCGACCGCGATCGGATCTATGCCGTCATCCGCTCGGTCGGCGCTGGCTCGCGCGGAGGCGAAGGCGGTCCCTCGGCCGGAATTGGGACCAGCGCCCGTGCCGGTTTTCTGGACGTTGCGTGGGCCGGCTCTCCTCTCGCTGCCGAAACCGACGCCGGGATCAGCGCGCTCGCCGGGCTCTGTCCGCACGAGAGTGAGAATGCCTCGTGCGGCCTGGGATCGATCGTGAGCTGCCTCGGCAATGCCGGCGCGGCGACGGGCCTGGCGTCGGTTGCCAGGGCAGCACTGGCCCTCGATCAGCAGGTGCTTCCGGGCCCGGGCGAGGGGGCCAGCCGGCTCCGCCCGATCGCCTTGCTCGCGCATTCGGTGTTCGTCCCGGGCGGGCCGCAGTACTGGCTGAGAAACCGGGCCGACGGCCCGCGCCGGGCGGCCGTGACCGCGTCGGGCCTGGGCGGGATCCGCCACTCTGTCGTTCTCGAGGAATTCGAGGACGAGGCAGCGGAGGCCAGGCGGGATCCCGACTCGGCCGAAAGGGCACTCGAACGGGCGCAGCCGCTCGGCCCACGGCGGCTGGCCGTCTTCGCACTCGAGGCTGACGACGAACCCGGGCTGCTCGAGCGGATCAAGGAGCTCGGCGAGCTGGCCCGGGAGCGGCCCACCGGACATGTCGAGGCCCTGGCGCGAGCGTGGTGGCAGCGCCACCGGAACAGACCGCGGCTCCGCCTCGGGCTGGCGCTGGTCGCCGACCGGGCCGGCACGGTCGGGGACCTCATCAGCGAGCTGATGCGTCCCGGTCGCGGCGCGGTGCTGGACGACGAGCCGGAGCATGGGGAGTTGGTCCGGGTTTACCGGCACGAATCGCGGCCTTCGGCCCCCAACCGGCTGGCGTTCGTTTATCCCGGCCTGGGCAGCGAGTTCGCGGGGATGGGCCGCGCTCTCTCGGCCATCTGGCCGGACGTACTTCGGGAAGAGGACGCGCAGTCCGGCCATCTCCGCGATCAGCTCGACCCCTGTGTATGGTGGAGCCGTGATCTTCCCCCATCGTTCGACGGCCATCGTGTTCCGATCCTCGGCAACGTCGCGGCCGGCAGCCTGGTGACCGATCTGCTGCGCGATCTCGGGCTGGTACCCGACGCCGCGATCGGCTACAGCCTGGGTGAGTCGGCGGCCCTGGTCGCCTTGAGAGCGTGGCCCGATCGCGACGAGATGCTGCGCCGATTTCGATCTTCTCCCCTGTTCCACACCGAACTTGCCGGCCCTTGCGATGCCGCGCGCCGGCTCTGGGGAATTCCGCCGGCCGAGGCGGTCCAGTGGATCGCCGGCATCGTGCCTCGCTCGCTGGAGGCCGTGCGCGCGGCGATCTCGGGCCAAGGCCGGGTATACGCGCTGATCAAGAACACGGACGAGGAAACGGTCGTCGGCGGATTCCGCCCGGCCGTCGCAAGAGCCCTGGCCTCACTTCAGTGCCCGTTCGTCGAGCTGTCCACGGTCAGCACCGTGCACTGCGAGATCGGCCGGGCGGTCGAGCCGGAGTATCGCTCGCTGCATGATCTGGTGACGATTGCACCCGCGGGAATCGAGTTTTACAGCGGTGCCTGGGGCCGACCGTACGCGGTCGACCGCCGATCAGCGGCTGACGCGATCACCGCCCTGGCGAACGAAACCATCGACTTCCCCGCGGTGATCGAACGCGGCTACCATGACGGCATTCGCGTGTTCTTGGAAGTGGGGCCGGGCAGCTCGTGCACCCGGCTGATCGGCCGGATCCTCGGCCGGCGGCCGCACCTGGCCCGAGCGGTCTGCCGTCCCGATCGCGATCCCCTGGGCACGGTCATGGGCGTGCTCGGCGAATTGATCGCCCACCGCGTGCCGATCGACTTGGCCGGTCTTTACGGCCGTGGGACCGGGCACGAGCAGCCGCCGGCGGCTCCTGTGTCGACCTCCGATCCAGGCCGGCGGCGGACGGTCCGAGTCGACGTGCGCGCCCGATCCTTTTCACCTGTGCAAACACGCTCTTTCATGAATCGATTCGGCGAACGATCGCCGTTGTCGCTCTCCCTCTTCCATTCGGAACGAGCCACGGCCGATGCCCACGAGACGTTCCTGAGAGTGGCGCGAGACACTGCCTCTCTCATCGGCCGGCTGATGGAGTTTCAACTCGATCTGATCGAGACCGGGATCCAAACGGGCGCGAGCCCGGTCCAGCCTGCCTACGGACGTCGCGGCGAAGCGCAGGCCGATTCCTCGTCAGGATCGAGCCCGGCGCAGGTCGTGCTCGATCGCCCCCAGTGCCTCGAGTTCGCCGTGGGATCGATTGCCGCCGTGCTGGGCCAGGAGTATGCGAGCGTCGACCGCTTCCCCACACGGGTCCGCTTACCCGGCGAGCCATTGATGCTGGTCGACCGGATCCTGGCGATCGAGGGCCCGGCGCGCTCGCTCCAGGCAGGGCGCGTGGTCACCGAGCACGTGATCCAGCCGGATGCGTGGTATCTGGACGGCGGGCGAATCGCCGCGAGCATCGCGATCGAGGCCGGTCAGGCCGACCTGTTCCTCTGCGGCTACCTGGGCGTCGACTTCGAAACCCAGGGCCTGGCCTGCTACCGGCTGCTCGATGCGACGGTCACCTTCCATCGCGAACTCCCCGCCGCCGGCGCGGTGGTCCGCTATGACATCCGGATCACCGGCTTCTTCCGCCAGGGAAAGACGATCCTGTTCCGATTTCAGTTCGATGCGACGATCGCCGGTGAGCCGCTCTTGACGATGCGCGACGGCTGCGCGGGGTTTTTCACACGCGCCGAGCTGGCTGCCGGCCGGGGAATTCTCCCCCGCAGTACCGACAGGCTGCCAGGGCCGCGAGGAGAAGCCGGCCAGGTCGACGGTCTGGTGCCGATGTCGCTCACGCACCTGGACGAGCGACAGGTCGATGCCCTTCGCCAGGGCGATCTCGCGGCGGCGTTCGGTCCGCCGTTCGACCGGCTCGCGCTCGACGATCCCCTACCGCTGCCCGGTGGCCGGATGACGCTCGTGCACAGGGTGGAGACCCTCGACCCAACGGGCGGCCCATTCCGCCGTGGGTTCGTCCGCGCGCAGGCCGACATCCACCCCGGTGACTGGTTCATGGTCTGCCACTTCGTCGACGACCGGGTCATGCCGGGCACCCTGATGTACGAGTGCTGCCTCCACGCGCTGCGGATCTTCATGATGCGGATGGGTTGGCTGGGCCGGCGCGGCCAGACGCGATTCGAACCCGTGCCCGGGATCGCCAACCGGCTCAACTGCCGGGGCCAGATCGTGGAATCGACGTCGCTCGTCACGTATGAGGTGACCATCAAGGAGCGAGGCTACCGGCCGGAACCTTATGCCATCGCCGACGCCCTGATCTTCGCCGACGGCAAGCCGATCGTCGGAATCACCGACATGGCGCTCCAGTTGTCCGGAACGAACCGTTCGGAATTGGAGCGGCTGTGGGCCGGTCTCGCGTCGCGCGCGCCCAGGGGACAGGCTCGGACTGCCGCGGACCCAGTCGTGCGGCGGACGGGTGGCGGTCGTCACGTGCTCGTCGATCACGACCGGATTCTCGCCTTCGCGCGAGGAAAGCCATCGGAGGCGTTCGGCGAGCGTTACCGGGTCTTCGACAGTGGGCGGTTCATCGCCCGTCTTCCCGGGCCACCGTATCAGTTCCTGGATCGGATCACTCGCGTCGAAGCCGAACCCTGGCGAATGGTCGCCGGCGGCTCGGCCGAGGCCGAGTACGACGTCGACGCCGGGGCCTGGTACTTCGAGGCTGATCGCCAGGAGCGGATGCCGTTTGCCGTCCTGCTCGAAGTGGCCCTGCAAGCGTGCGGCTGGATGGCGGCCTACATGGGGTCGGCACTGACCAGCGACGACGACCTCAAATTCCGCAACTTGGGCGGCAGCGCCTGCCAGCACCGGCCGGTCACGCGGCATACCGGCACGCTCACGACCAAGATCCGGGTTGCCAAGGTATCGAGCACGGCCGGCATGATCCTTCAGCACTACGACTTTGTCGTCGACTCACGGGAAGGCAGAGTATACGACGGCTCGGCGGAATTCGGCTTTTTTCACCCTCGTTCCTTGATCCTGCAGGCCGGTATCCGGGACGCCGCACCGTACGAGATCACCGCCGCGGAGCTTGCGCTGGCCGGGTCGTCCGAGTTTCCCGCCGGCCCTTGTTTCCCCGACGCGAGCTGGCGGATGATCGACCAGGTCGACGCGCTGATCTCCGGCGGCGGTCCCCACGGCCTGGGCGTGGTGCGCGGGAGCACGCGCGTCGACCCCGAGGCCTGGTTCTTCAAGGCGCATTTCCTCGACGATCCGGTGTGGCCTGGTTCGCTGGGGTTGGAGTCCTTGCTCCAACTGTTGAAAATCGTCGCAGCCGCGCGTTGGGGTGTCAGCCCCGAGTCGGTCTTCGAGTCGCCGGGGCTCGACCGGCCTCACCGCTGGACTTATCGCGGGCAGATCATCCCCACGAACCAACGAGTGACGGTTCAAGCGGAGATCAAGGAGCGCGATGATCGCAGCCGTCTGCTCGTGGCCGACGGCCACCTCGACGTCGATGGAACGGTGATCTATCAGATGAACGATTTTTCGATCCGGCTTGGAGACGGATCGATCCGTAAGATCGAACGTCGATGATCCAGCGCACACACACGTGTTGGGGCGAAAAAACAGGACCGATGTCACGGCCTTATCGGTGCGAAATCGTCGTTGGACAAACGCGGGAGCCGTCCAACCCGGTTTGGCGGCTTGACGATATCGCTGGAAGGTGGCTTCTAATGAGGTGGACGAATTCTTCTTCGCACGAGCGAGTTCGGCTTCGAGCTTTTCCTGGCGCGCGGTGAGCGCCGCGATCGACTTTTGGAGCTCAGCACATTGTGGGCAACCGCCCGGTTTGGGATCGTCCATGACGAGACCCTGCGGAGACAACTCGCGAACCGCGAGGGGGAGCTCGGGCCCGCCGCACGCCTTCGTGCTGGTGAAGCGGGCGGTGTCGATCCTTCAGTCGGCTTCGCCCGATCCGACGAGTTTCGTGCCGAACGGGTTCCCGGTCGGCCTCGCCATCCTGCAACTGGCGGAAGTGGCCGGGGACGCGGGTCGGTTCCCGGAAGCGGAGGCGCTCTATCGCCGCGCTTGGCGGAGCTCCGGGGACACCATACCTAATTCCGGGGACACCGTACCAACGCTTCACACCTCGGCAGACCGTCATGCCGGCCAGGTTTGGCAGATTCGCCCTACGCCCCGGGAATGGTCAGTCCTGAAGTTGCCAGAGATACACCCAGCTCCGGAAGCTGCCCGAAACCACGAAACGCCCATCGCGCGAGAAGTTGAGGGCGCGAGGCACATTCGTATCGGCCACTTCGAGCCGCTGAAGTTCCTTTCCCGTAGTGAAATCGCGCAGGCGGACCGTGCGATCCTCATGGCCCGTCAGGAGCCAGCGACCATCGGGACTGATGGCCACATCTTTGTGGTGGTCCGCACCGAGGTCGAGTTTTCGGACCACCTTGCCATCCGCTGCGTCCCAGACCAGCAGCGTTTTGTCCGTGCCCCAGACGTAGCCCGCAATCTGCCTTCCACCTGGCAGGAAGAAAGCTTGGACGATGAGATCGTGCCCCGCGATCGGGGTCGCGTCCTTGAAATCCTCGAACGTCCGTACCAATCTGCCTGTCTCGACCTCCCACAGCCGGACTGTCTTATCCGTGCTGGCGGAGAGGACTTGTTTGCTGTCAGGCGAGAAGACGGCGGTGGCGGGCTCGACGTGTCCCTCCAACTTCCGGATTTCCTTCCCAGTCTGGAAGTCCCACAGGCGCAGCAAATTGTCCACGTGACCGCTGACAACGCGCTTCCCATCGGGCGCAAGCGCCATGCTCCTGATGGGCTCGCTCGTCTCCCACGCGCGGACCTCCTGGCCACCCGGCACGTCGAACAACGAGAAGGTCTTCTCAAATTTGTGCGCGAGTAGGTGCTTGCCGTCGGGCGTGAACAGGCCCACGACCACCGGAAGCTCCAGCAACTGGTTGCCGGTCGCAACCTCCCAGATGCGCAGAGTCCCCGTGTCGCCCCCGCCCAGATAGAGCTTGCCGTCCGGCGAGAACGCGGTAAAGAAGATGTGATTGCCCGGCCATTCGATGCGGCGAACCAGCTTATAAACGACCTCCTGGCTGCGCTCGAAGGCGACCATGCCGTTGTCGAATGGACCGACATCCTCCCAGCCATCGGCCACCAATTCGTTGAGTTTTCGCGCATTGTCCTGCTCATCGCCGCCGAAAGAGGTTGCTTTGGACTCCCACTTTCCAGCTTCGGTATTCCCTGGCTCTGAGGCTTCCGACTGCCACGCTTCCAGTGACAGGAAAATCGTCACCATGAAGGCCCTAAACACGTTTGCGAACGTCTTACTGTTCATGGAGAACCACCCTTTGAAACTTGAAGGCCAAGCTGAGCGGACCGCCCCACCGAGCATCAGCCGGGATGATACGCGAGGCTCACACAATCAATAGCTCCGTTGGCCGGGTTGGTTCCATCGTCGCATGAGCGAAGAACGCCCACAAGCACCAGCCATCGTTCGGATTGACCCCTCAAACTCGCCCGATGATATTCGACCGGCTTTCCGAAAGCATCAAGCTAAACCCCTGGAGCGGATCATGCCAGGCGGAGAGGCCGTGATGCCTCATATGATTACTTGCATGGCTGGCCCTTTAGCTGAGGCGGGGATCAATCCGCGTCTCAGCGAACACATGGACGCTTATGAGCAGGATCGTGAGAAGGCCCGCTTACTTGCGACGCTCGCCCAGTGCAGTGCAACCGAGAAGAATGGTGAAACAGAGATTACCGCTTTCACCTGATCGCCCGATTTCACGACATGCGTCCACCATGCCGGGTCACGCAGCCGCCGAAACGTGTTCGTTCCGCAGTGGATCTCACCGCCCGCCGAGTGGTACGCATTCCACGTATCGATGAAAACCACGCGCACGTCGCACGCCGCAAGCGCTCCGCGAATCGCCTCTTCGAAGCAGTCCTTCCCATTGTGCCGGGGGCCGTGCGGCTCCGGTACCAGAACATGCCGATTCACGACGACGCTGTTGACCGCGTTTGGGATCACCGCTCTGCCCCATTGGAAGAGAGCCGGCACCATGACGAAGTCTGCATTCTCCAGATTCATTTCCGTCTTCAATCGCTCGCGGATTCGGGCGATCGTGTCATCGATCACCAGATTCTCGTCAGACACAGCGATTGTCTCTCGCAGCTCGCCCGCGGTCATCTCCTCATCCGTCTCGGCAAAGACCACGACCTCGCCCAAACCTTCCCTGAGCAGCGCATCCAGCATCTTTCGAGCCGCCTCGGGGCTCGGCAAGAGGACCTTGAACCCAGTTGTCCATGATTCGCCCACTTTCGGTGCCGCGCGGCGCCAGATGCCATCGACCTTGTGAAAGAGGCGCAGGCAACGACCATTATCGCTCGAGATGGAAATCAGGAGGCCGCCCGCTCCCTTGTTGGCCTGCACTCGCAGTCGCCCCAACCGCTGAGCGATGTCCTCGCCGCCGGCGACCCTCGCGGGCAATGCATCTCGATCCGCGCAGCTCGCCGGCAATGGCACGGCGATGCCGAACTCGTTCGCGGCCGTCGGCGAGGCTGCCAACGGCCCGCTCAGCTTCCCGGTGTGTTGAAGATCGGCGAAGACGTGGATCGCAGCCGGTTTCGCGTGTTGCGCGGCAACGTCCCCGGCAGCCAGGATGGGCATCCAACCCAGCCACAGGGGAATGAGGTACTTCAGAACGATTCTCCTCGAGTGCCCGCCGATGCCGTCACGACTCGCTGGAGGTCAAACGGTCCATCGTGTCAAGCATGGCTCCCCCCAGCGAAGGGTCGCACCAGATATTTAACTACGCGGGGACCCGATTCGTGAAGAGCGAGTCGGCCAGGAGGATCAGCGACTTCAGCTCCCAGAACGCCGGGCATCCAACCGTTGGGGGCCGCAGGCCTATGCCTGGTGCACGAGCTTGTAGGCTTCGGTAATTCCCGTTCGATCGACGACATCTGAGACGACGTAAAGAAACCACTGGTCTGCCTCGCTCGTGTAGAGCCAGAAAGCGGCCTTCACATCGATATTGTCTTGCTCAAGCTGATCGATGAGCCTGGGCACGTCATCGATCTGGTGTTCTACCAGCGTTGCCTGATCCATCGTGTGGTCGGGCCATCCGCTGCGCGAAGACCCGCGAGCCGGCTCTGAGCCCCTGATGGGCGCGACACTCGCTTCGAAGCCGGCGATCCGAGGCACCTCCTTCGGCGCGTCGCCAGCCAGGAACATCCGGTCTCAACGACCCAGAACTTTGCAGCGTCTTGGACGATCCGGAGGAGCCGAGCCCGAGCCATCGCGCCCATGGACTTCGCGCCGGCCGTTCTCGCCCGGCACCAGTGCCGCCCGGGAAGTCGAGAAGCCGTACGCGAGGTCGGGGCCGTTCGGGTCCATTGGTTCCTCTGAAGGCTCGATGGCGGCTTCATCATGGGCGCCAGGCGTCCGATCTGACAAACTGGATCGAACCCAGCCGATGGACAGTGCGGGAGGATCTGGCCGGTTCGGCTTGCCGGAGCCCTCAGTACCATGACATTGGCCGGGGAGATGCCACTGTCCAACGCGGGTTCAGAAGGCAGGCTACGCGAGAGAGTCCGGTGGGGCCGCCATTCGATGGGCGCTTGAAGAGGGAAATACCACAAAACCGGGCCCCGGAGGACTTGGCCTTTTTTTTGTTGCGCGAATTCGTCAAGAAGAACGGAGGTTCCCTCCGAAAACTCGCTAATGCCGCTTATTATGACCAGAAAGGCCCAAACGTGGCAGCCGGTTCGCTTCACGTGTCCTATCCTGGAACAGTCATCGAGGTCAGGCTCTTGATTCGCGAGAACGAGCTTTATACCATCCGAGATAGCTAGAGGGTGAGAAGCATGATCCACATACGCGTTCTTGATGCCGTCGGTCCGATCTGTGTCGACCCCGAGGACGGGACGGTCTTGTGCGTGCTCATGCACAACGCCTTGTCGCAAGGGCAGGACGTCAACCTCGACTTCGCTGGCGTCCGCACGCTCACGAGTTCGTTTCTCAATTCTGCTGTCGGTTGCCTTCGTGCAACGTTACCGGCCGAAGCAATTGAAGGCAAACTTTCTTGGGCCGGCCTGGATGCTGAGGATGAGGAACTGATCCGGCTCGTCCTCAAGAACGCCAATAGGTTCTATTCCGCCAGCCACGAAGAGAGAGACTCTCTTACGTCCGCCTCGCTGAGGGGGATGGAGGATTGAGCTTTCTGGATGTTCCCAGCGCGATTGGTCAAGGCCACCGTCGTCGATATTCGAAAGGGAGGCACCCGCTATCCGAGAACCGTCGTTGCGGACGCCAACGTTCTATACTTCGTTTATTATGATTTCACAGCTTTAGATAGCGCACGTGTAACCCTCCCTCGCCACTATCAGCTCCAACAGTACCCCAAGTGGTGGAAAAAAGCGAAAGAGCAGGGGGTAACCTTCTGCTCGTCTTTGGCCATTCTGTCCGAATTTGTTCAACTTGTAGAACGGATGGAACTGCATTGTCTCTGGGAGACAGACCCTCAGCGCCCCGAGCTTGATAGTGAGAATCCCGGGCAAGCGTTCTCTCCCAAGTACCTGAAGACACTCCGTTATCACTATCACGATCACCTCTCAAGAGTTCGAGCCGATGTCATGACGGTTCTCCGTTCCGTCAGGAAGGACGTCGAGCTTCTCCCCCGAGTCCGCGAAGACCCGGATCCGTTCGACGCTACGACTCAGGCGTGGCTGTCTTCTATCGCAGAAATCGGCGATGCAGCCATGGTAGCCGAGGCAAGAAGGGCGGGACCCGTCCATGTCGTCTCCGATGATGCGGATTTGCTTTCCTTCGATGGGATTACACTTTACACGGCGAATCAACGTGCGGTCGACGCCGCAGGACAGTCCAAGCCGTAAATCACATAAGCCGAAGAGGAAGTTCCGATGTCGACCACCCGCGGCGGCCTCGGCCCGTGGACAAGGCGCCCGGAGCCTCGCCACCCCGCCATTTAGTCGTGCCACACTTCGGGCACGGGGCCTTCTTGGGAGCACAGTGAACAGGTATAAAGATCGTCGTGGGCGCATCCGTGCCCATGCTTGCGTCCTTTCGTATAGAGGCCGTTTGACAACCTCGCATACGAAGGAAGCACGCCCTAACACGCCAGAGCCGCAAAGCAAGTAGGCAGTGGCAGCGTAAGGAAGCGAGAACGTCCTGAAGATGCGCGCACGGCGCGGCGAAGTTACGGGGGAAAATTCTAACTTTCAAGAGGAAATCGGCTTATCCTTGGTGCACCTACTGGTGGTCTTGAGCGAGCAGTGTGGCGAGGCGCTCGTCTCCCTTTGATTGCGCGTTGAGCTGCGGATCGTCCATGAAGTATTCGAACGTTTACATTGAATCGATCGGGTATGAGATTGCCCCCGTCGTGATGTCATCGGCGGAGCTGGAAGGGCGGCTGGCGGATCTCTACGCCGCGTTGCATCTCGCCGAAGGTCAGCTCGAGGCCCTGACCGGGATCATCGAGCGGCGGTGGTGGGAGGAGGGCTACCGGCTCTCGGACGGCGCGATCGCGGCCGCCGGCCGCGCGCTCGAGGCGTCGAATGTCTCCGCCCAACAGTTGGGCGCCTTGATCTACGGCGGCGTCTGCCGCGAGCATTTCGAGCCGGCCACGGCGTGTCGCGTGGCGGCGGCCATCGGGGTGGGCCCCGAAGCGGCCGTCTACGACGTCAGCAACGCGTGTCTGGGCGTGCTCAACGGCATGGTCGAGATCGCCAACCGGATCGAGATCGGGCAGATCCGGGCAGGCATGGTGGTTTCGTGCGAGACGGCGCGCGAGATCAACGAGATCGTGATCGAGCAGATGAAGAGCACGAAGAGCATGGACTTTTTCAAAAACGCGCTCGCGACGCTCACGGGCGGATCGGGCGCGGTCGCGGTGCTCTTGACCGACGGCTCATACTCGGCTTCCAAGGGACGGAAACTCGTGGGCGGTGCCAACCGGACCGCTCCGCAATTCCATGGGCTCTGCCGATGGGGCATCGATACCAACGAGCCACGAGCCCGGCACCAGTATCACCAATTCACCTCGACCGACTCGGCGGCCGTGCTCACCCACGGAGTCGCGCTGGGCAAGGAGACCTGGCAGGCTTTCTTGCGACGGCTCGGCTGGGGCGAGGACCAGGTCGACAAGGTGATCTGTCATCAAGTGGGTAAAGCGCACCGCGAGACGATCCTCAAGTCGCTGGGGATCCCGGAGTCGAGGGATTTTTCCACGTATCCCTATCTGGGGAACATGGGCACCGTCTCGCTGCCACTCACGGCCGCGCTGGCCGAGGATCGTGCGTTTCTTCAGTCGGGCGACCGGGTCGCCTTTCTCGGGATCGGCAGCGGACTCAATTGCTTGATGCTGGGACTGGAATGGTGACTGATGTTTCCAACTCCAAGCGTCAAGCTCTGGTGGGCTTATGGTAGAATCGACGGTTTGAGCGGTGAGACGACCTGGCGATCCAGGAGGGTACAATGAAGCCCGCGTGGCAAATCGACGGCGATGACATCAAGCAATTCCAAGGGAACTCTCCCGGGTTCGTGCGCTTTTTGAACGACCTTTTACGGGTTCAGGCCGATCGAGCAAAACTGCCCGGCACCCCGATCCACCTTACCCAAAAGGATTCCGAGAAAGACGGTGGAGTTGACGCCGTCATCGATCAGGCTATCCCACCTGACTGTGACCCGACGGGCCGATTCGGCGTACCGACGTGTTGGCAGTTCAAGGCACGACCGGCCGAGAGGATCAAGGCGAAGGTCCGGAAGGGGGAGAAAGGCGGACAGCAGGTCGCCCTTCGACAGGCAATCAACGACCCTCATGCACGACGGCTTGTCGAGCAAGGATACGGCTATCGCTTCTGCATCGCCGACGACATGCCCCATCAGAAAAAGGCTCAGTGGGAGCGATGGCTCTTGGAGGCGGCTCAGGCGATCAACGCCGGCGCCGCGAGCCCGATGGTCCTGACCGCTTCCGACCTCGCGCTCTGGGCCAGAGGCTTCCTCGGGCTTGTGAGGGACCACTTCCGCCCGTTTCTGCGGGCCTTCCACAGCCTTGAGACCTGGCACAAGGAGATCTCCGGTCTGACGCCGCAATTCGTGGAGATCGGCAAGTGGGCACTCGCCGTCGAGGCCATTCGAGAGCATGTGGACTTCAATTGTCAAGTCACAACCGTTCTGACGGTGCACGGCGAGGCTGGCGTCGGCAAGACTCGCTGCACTTGTGAGGCACTGCTCGCCGATCCGGCCCATCATGCCCTGGTCCTCTATACCAAAGACGAACAGAAGGCCCTCGAATTGGCCCAGACGATCGCCGGCGACGACCAGGCAGAGAAGGCGATCCTCGTCGCCGACGAATGTACCCTGCAGGTCCGCGAGCGGCTGCGGCAAATCCTGCCCGGGTGTGGAGACCGCCTGCGGGTGATCGCCATCGACAACAGCCTCCAGCGTGCCGGGGGGACCGGTGAGGTGCATTTGAGCCATATTGAGCTCGAAGAGGTCGAGACGATTTTGCAGCGGAACTTTCCCACCTTGCCTCTGGAGCGGCGTGTCAGTTATGCCCGGCTGGCCGGTGGCTTCGTCCGGCTGGCGGTCGACCTGTGTCAAAACGACGCAATGGTACCAGCGGGCGGGCGAGTCGATTCGCTGCCCCGTTTCTTGCATGATTCTTACTTACGCAACCGTCTGAACAACGAAGAGCTCGAGGCCGTCCTGCTCATTTCGTTACTGTCACGGGTCGGCTACCGCGACGACCTGGCCGGTCAACTCGAAAGCCTCTGCAACCACCCGAAGATCGGCCTTCGTTCAGCCGGCATCGTGTCCATCGCCCAGCGCTTGCAAAAATCGCCGGGCTTCATCGCTTTCGGCGGCCGTTTCCTGTACATCACGCCCACGCTCATTGCGAAGGTCGCATTCCAGTCGGCGTGGGAGTGCTGGATCGAGCGCGACCCAGGGGGATTTCTCAGCGGGCTCCCCGCTGACTTGATCGACCCGTTTGTAGAGCGTGTACAGAACGCGGGTACGACCGAGATGCGGGATGTGGTGTTCGATTTTTTTCTCGAATGGGTGCGGAGTTTGGGCCCTCCGGACCTGGGCCGTGAGGCGTCTGTCTCGCGGCTCGTCCATCTGATCGAGGTCCAACCCGAGAAGCTGGTTCCCATCCTACGCGATCTGATCGAACGTACCACCCTGGACGGGCTGCGCCGGCTGCACGCTGGCCACGAGGGTCAAGAGGCACGCCGGGAGCTCGTCTGGCTGGCCGAGAAGCTGGCCTATTTCCCGGAGTACTTCGCTGACGCGGAAGCGATGCTACTGAGACTCGCTCTGGCGGAGACCGAGCCACACCTGGGAAACAACGCGACACGCGTGTGGTCGGCCCTGTTTCGGATCGTCTTTTCGGGGACACCGGTCCCCTTTCCCGAACGGCTCCGTTTGCTCGAAGAGCGGCTGCGTGGAGCGGACGCCGCGCAATTCCCACTGGTGTTGGGAGCGCTCGACAAGATCCTTGCCGTGGGCCCCGTGGGCCGGCTGGCAGCCCCGCAGGTGGTCTTCGGCCGTTTGCCGCCACCCCAGTGGCAACCGGCCGGCACGAAGGAAATCCGGGACTGTCGCAGCCTATCCCTCGTCATGTCCGCTCGACTGGCTGCAACTGGCGGAATGGTTGCGGACCCAGTGCGGGCCACCGTGATCAAACGACTCGCACCGCTCCTACTCGGTGGGCACATCGAGGAAGCGCGGGCCGTGGTCGGTTCCGGCCCCTTGCCGGACGCTCTCCTCGTCGCGCTCGGCCGCGAGATCGAACAGTTTTGCGACGTCTTCTGCAAGGACGATCGAATTCCGGTACACCGGGCGAACGGCGAGCCCAACGGCACGGATGGTGTCCTCGCAGAATCCGGCACGGTCATAAGGAGCCTGCCGCGCACTGCCGGGTCTGATCTCGAAGCGCGGGTCCGCGAGTGGTATCAAACCCTCGTTCCGTCCGATCTCCACGGCCGATTGGTCAGCTTGGTGGGACAGGATTATTGGCACCGGAACCTTCAAGGCGACGCCGACGCCTGGCAGCGCACGCTTCAGGAGCTGGCCGCGGAGCTGCTACATTCCCCTGCGGCCTTGAATCGAGAACGTGGGTGGCTATGTTCGACCGAGGCACGCAGCGCATTCCATCTTGGTCAAGCTCTGGGGGACGCCGATGGCCAAGGGGATCTTCTCGACCGGATGCTCTCCGAGTTTCCGCTGGCGGGTGGAACACCGCTCGCCAGGGGATACGTCGATCGAATCACGACTTCCCACGCGCGCCTCTTGGTCCACGCGAACGATCTCCTCGACCGCTTGCAGGCAGAACACCCCCGGATTGCTTACGAGGTCATCTGGTCAGCCGGCGACGAGGTCCACAAGGTCACCCGGCTTTTCCAGATGGTGGACTCGGGAGGACTGCCCGCCGATTTCCTCCGCGGCCTGGAGTACGGCGCACGCGACCGGGCGCTGACGGTCGAAGAACTTCTCCAGGCGTTGGAGCGGCTCACCCGGGCCGCTCAGTCCGGGCAGGGACGCGCGGCGCACGCGGCCACACACCTCCTCTTCGTTTGGCTGCACTCACCCCGCCAGTCGTCAGGTCGAGACATCGTGCGCGAGGAGAAGCGCCTTCATGCCGTGTTGTCCGCAGTACTCGAGCTCGCCCTGGACGCGGAAGGGGAGCAGCCGAGTGACTGGATGATGCTTCTCGAGGACCTGGCGATCGTGGAGATCGATCGGGCCATCGGCCTGGCGGTCCGCGCGCTAGCCGGCGAGGAGTACCAGACGCGCATCCTGGCCGAGGAATTCCTTGTCCGAACAGCCGGTTCGCGACCCGACATGGTGATGCACCGCGTCGGTGAGGCAATCTTGAGTGCCGGGGCCGGATGGCGCTTCAGGGTTCATGTCTTTTCGCGTTTGTTTGACTCCCTCCCGATCGAAGTCGTTCGACGGTGGCTCGACGGCGCCGGCGTCATGGGAGCGCGGGGAGTGGCCCGCCACTTGGCCCCGCCCCACTTGGACGGGGACGGACGGACGGTCGTGCCGGAATTGACCGAGCTCGTGCTCAACCGATTCGGGGATGACGAGCAAGTCTTCAGCGAGTTCTGCGCTGGCGTCCGGACGATGCCTCGCTACCGCCCGGGAGACTTGCCCGCCCAGCTCGATTGTGGGTCCAGTTTCGCCCGTCACTTCGCGGGGCACCCCATCAAGCGCGTGCGCGACTGGGCTTTGTCCGAGGTTGAGTCCGCGCGGCGGGAGTCCGCCTACCGGCGCCAGAGAGACGAAGAGATGGCTCGGGCTTGAGTCACGGCTCTGGAGCCCTCGCGACGATGAACCAATTTCTGCGGAAATTCCTTGACGATCACCCTGGGCGGGACCTTGACCGCGGCGGGCTGCGGCTGCATTACATCGACGAAGGGTCGGGTGAGCCCGTGGTCATGCTCCACGGCAATCCCACATGGTCATTCCTTTACAGGCACCTGATCGACGAACTGGGCGGCTCGCACCGCGTCGTCGTGCCCGACCATATCGGCTGCGGAATGTCGGAAAAGCCCGATGATTCGCGATACACTTACACGCTGGCCAGCCGGGTCGACGATTTCGAGCTGCTGCTGGACCACCTCGGGCTCGACCGCGAGCTGACCCTGGTGATGCACGACTGGGGGGGCATGATCGGCATGACCTACGCCGCGCGACACCCCGAGCGGGTCGCGCGGCTGGTCGTGAGCAATACGGCGGCGTTTCACAAACCCAGGGCCAAGCCGCTGCCCCGAGTGCTGGCGATCTGTCGCAACTCGCCACTGGCGGCGTTCCTGGTCCGGGGACTCAACCTCTTCTGCCACGGGACTGCCCTGATCGGCTGCAGGCGGCGGCGGATGCCGCGCGCGCTCCGCGCGGCCTACATCTCTCCCTATGATTCCTGGAGCCACCGCATCGCCGTCCACCGCTTCGTCCAGGACATTCCCCTGCGGCCCGGCGACAGGAGCTACGACCTCGTCTCGTGGGTCCAGGACCGCCTCCACCTGCTGGGCTCGGTCCCGATGCTTCTCCTCTGGGGCATGAAGGATTTCGTCTTCGACCACCACTTCCTGGACGAATGGGTGAGGCGTTTCCCGGCGGCGGAAGTGCATCGCTTTCCGCAGGCCGGCCATTACCTGTTCGAGGACGAGGCGGTCTCGATTGATGATCGGATCGCGGTCTTTCTGGCGGCCCACCCCGTCACTCGGGAGCATGCCGGTTGAGTCAAACCTCCACGCTCGCGGAGCCGCTGAACATCGCCGCCGGTCTGAGTGCGATGGCCGCGGCCCAGCCTCACACGATGGCCGTCGTCGTCCCGGACGGGCGGGACCGAGCCGGGCACGTGCGCTACACGCACCTGACTTACCGTCAGCTCGACCAGGACAGCGATCGGATTGCTCATGGTCTGCTCGAGACGGGAATCGATCCCCGCACGCGCGCCCTGGTGATGGTGCGGCCCGGCCTGGACTTCTTCTCGCTGGTTTTCGCCCTGTTCAAAGCGGGTGTCGTCCCGGTGCTGATCGACCCCGGGATCGGCCTGCGCAACCTCGGCCGGTGCGCTCGAGAGGCCGCTCCCGAGGTCTTCATCGGCATTCCCAGGGCCCTCAAGGCGCAGCGGCTTCTCGGCTGGGGGCGCGAGACGGTGCGCCGGCGCATCCTGGTCGCGCCGGGACGCGCGGCGGGCGTGGGGGCAAAAGTCAAGACCCTGGATGACCTGCGGCGCGCCGGGGAGGCGGCCCTCGAACGGCGCGGCCGCTCCACTCACTCCATCGCCTCATTCGCCGCGGCGGAGACCGCGGCGATCCTCTTCACCAGCGGCAGCACCGGTCCTCCGAAAGGGGCCGTGTACACCCACGCCATCTTCCAGGCGCAGGTCGAAACGTTCCGCTCGCTGTACGCGATCGAGCCGGGTGAGATCGATCTCTGCACATTCCCCCTCTTTGCACTGTTCGCGCCGGCGCTCGGGATGACGGCGATCGTGCCGGACATGGACCCGACTCGACCGGCCCGGGTCGACCCCGCCAGGCTTTTCGAGGCGATCGACGATTTCGGCGTGACGAACCTGTTCGGCTCGCCGGCTCTGCTCCGCCGGCTCGTCGAGGGTGCGGAGAAGTGCTCCCGGCGGCTGCCGGGCCTGAAACGGGTCATCTCCGCCGGCGCGCCCGTATCGGCGAAAATCCTGGAACGATTGGCTCGCCTGCTCGACGCTCCTGCTCAGATCCATACTCCGTACGGCGCGACCGAATCGCTGCCGGTCGCATCGATCGGCAGCACCGAGATCCTGGGCGAGACCCGCCGTGCCACCGACAGGGGGATGGGGGTGTGCGTCGGCCGGCCGGTCGGGGGAGTGGAGGCCAGGATCATCCCCATCCGCGATGACCCCATTCCGCTCTGGTCCGACGACCTGATCGTGTCCGACGGCCAGATCGGTGAGATCGTCGTGACGGGCCCGATCGTGACCCGAGAGTACTTCAATCGTCCCCAGGCGACAGCACTGGCCAAGATCGCCGACCCGGCGCGGGGAATCGTGTATCACCGCATGGGAGACGCCGGCTACCGCGACGATCAAGGGAGGCTCTGGTTTTGCGGGCGGAAGTCGCATCGCGTGATCCTGGGCAATGAGACTCTCTTCACCATTCCGTGCGAGGCGATCTTCAACACCCATCCCGCGGTCTCACGGACCGCGCTGGTCGGTGCGAGCCGGCTGGGTGAGCTGATTCCCGTCATCTGCGTTGAGCCCATGCACCCTCTGTCGCGATCAGAACAGCACAAGATCAGGCAGGAGCTGATCGACCGGGGCGCTGGGTTCTCGCACACCAAGGGGATCAAGACGATTCTGTTTCACCGGTCGTTTCCCGTGGACATTCGCCACAACGCCAAGATCTTCCGCGAAAAGCTGGCCGTCTGGGCCACGAGGAGGCTGAGATGAGGCGAGGGGACCTCGGCAGGGTGCTGGTGACGGGCGGCGGCGGCTTCCTGGGCACGGCCCTGATCAAGCTGGCGCGGCAGCGTGGTCTGGCGGTCAGGAGCCTGGCGCGGCGGTTGTACCCACACCTCGAGGAGCTCGAGGTCGAGCAAGTCCAGGGGGACGTCGCCGAGCCGCGGGTGGTCGTTCGCGCCGTCAAGGGGTGCAAGACGGTTTTCCATGCCGCGGCCAAGGCGGGCATCTGGGGCCCGGAGGATGATTATCACGAGATCAACGTCCAGGGAACGCGGAACGTGATCAATGCTTGCCGGGCAGTTGGCGCGGTGCGGATCATCTACACCAGCTCGCCCAGCGTGGTGTTCAACGGGCGAGACATGGAGGGCGCCGACGAGTCGGTTCCTTATTCGAAACAATTCGAGGCGGCTTATCCCAAGACCAAGGCCCAGGCCGAGCAGATCATCCTCGCGTCCAACACGGACGACCTGGCCACGATTTCGCTCCGCCCGCACCTGATCTGGGGCCCTGGCGACAACAATCTGCTTCCTCGGATCATCGCCCGGGCCAAGCGAGGACAGCTCCGGCGGATCGGCGGGCGCGACCCATTGATCGATCCGATCTACATCGACAACGCCGCCCATGCCCACTTTCTGGCGGCGGACCGGCTCGAGCCCGGATCGCCCGTGGCCGGCAAGATCTATTTCGTCACGCAAGGCGAAACCATCCCGCTCTGGGACATGATCAATCACTTTCTCAAGGCCGCGGGCCTGGCTCCGGTCCGGCGGACGATCTCACGCCCGCTGGCTCTCGCCGCCGCCGGCCTGCTCGAAATGAGCTACATCGACGCCCGCCGAAGCGGCGAGCCCTCGATGACGAGGTTCCTGGTTCGGCAACTGTCGACGACTCACTGGTTCAATATCGACGCGGCCCGCCGCGACCTCGGCTACGAGCCGCGCGTGAGCATTCCCGAGGGACTGCGCCGGCTCGAAAAATGGCTCCGGCGCGAGCAGGCTGATTGAGCTGATGGGCGATCATTCATCGGCACTCCGCGGGGATCATCCGGGTCTCGGGATCGGCTGGAGCAGGGACTTGGGGCCTGAATCCAAAAAGCGGTTGGTCATGCTGCTTCCGGCAGCTCGAAAACGTGGGGCGATCGTTCAGTCCCTTCAATCTCGATTGACGCGCTCGATGTCGTGTAAGATGGACGTCACACGAGGCGAACGGCACACCTCTTCATCTTGCTCAACCGGGACCTGATGGGGAAGAAACGTGATATCCGACAGATCGAGGCCATCGCCAGGGAATTCGTCATGGATTCCGAAGAGCGACGCGAGTTCGGAGATTACGTTGAAGATTGTAAGAGGAGGGGCGACAAAGGGTCGGGGAAGGACGGAGACTTCACATACGGGGAGTTGAGGGACAAGGTTTCGGAGTTCCGGGGGGAGGTGTGATGGAGACGGCCCGAATCGATCTCGGTCAGGAACGGAAGCCATCAGGCCAGGACCTTTCCGGTTTGAAGAGCTACCTCGCTCAGTTGGTCGGAGAACCATTCCGATTCGCTCGCGTGTCGTACGGCGATGAACTAACCCTCCACTTCGGGGACCTGAGGCCGGCGCGTTCCCCGAAGCTCAAGGACAAATCGTACGGGGCGTATATCCTGGGCGTGCGGGGGTCTCCATGGATTTTGAAATCCGGTTCCGAATCCGTCGTGCTCACCGCTGGCGAGATGTTTAATCCTCCACCGCCTCATTTCGGTGCTCCTTTGCGCAAAGAGGAGTTGGAAAGCGGGAGGTTCGTCGAACCCGAGAGTCGCGTATTGATAGCGACACCCTTTGTGGTCAAGCCTGCGGAGGGGTTTGGGCTTGAACTTCGTATGTCTGATGGGAGCACCCTGCTGGTCCTTCCGGCGGTTCAAGAGCAGGACGGACCAGAAGACGAGGGACTGCCAAAGTTGGCCGACTGGGAGCTTTTGTCCCCCCGTGGGCTCATCAGAGCCGGACCGGGCGTGGAATGGTCGTTCGAACCGTCGGAGAATACTTCGCCAGATCGGAAAGCCGATCTTGAGGAGTTCTTTGCCCGGTTCGACAGGATCGGTGCTTTCGAGTCCAATGCCGAGCTGCTCGCTTTTGTCAAGGAGATGAAAACGCGGCAATACGCCCGTATGCTTGAATATGAGGACGAAGAGTCGGGCATGCGAATTAAGCGGCTCTGGAGCTTCCACGACCAAGCCCTTGGACGCCGGATCGACGCCGACATCCTCGAGCTGCCGGCCGAAGAGCGCAGGCGATTGATCCGCCAATACGCCCGGTTCCTCAAGCAGATGCGAGTCGTTCGCAAAGCCATGGCCGACTATTTTGCCGGCCAGCGTTTCTTCGACTTCTATCCCGGTGAGCCGCATGAGGGCGAGGCTGAGTTCGAGTTGGAGCTGGAGGGTCTTGTGCAATTGAAGCAGCGCACGGGACGCGCCGAGAAGTAAGCGACTCGTGGACCGATGTCGAGCTTGGCAGGGAGTGCTTAACGGTCTGGGGGACCAAGTGATGGGCGAGACAATCGCGATCCCGACCACCGATCAGCAGCGTCTCACCCTGATTCGATGCGAGGACAAATCGCGGCATTTCTGCCTGCACGACGCCTACCGAGCGTATGATCGGATCGCCTCCGAAGATGAAGTGGTGACGAGGCAACAGTTCGACGCGGTGAACGATGCGATGAAGGCCAGGACACCTCTGAGTGCTTGGAAAGACTTTCTCGCTCCGAGGTCGATCCCCCATCTTGATCAGGTGCCCAAGAGACTCGATCTGATCGATGCTTCCGAATCAGAGTACGTTCATGCGAGAGAGCGGGTAAGACAGGTGTACAGAGCGTTAACGGGTCGGTTCTATATCACGGACATGGCGGCGAGCAAGGTCTGCTATCTGAAGCGGCCGAGCCTGATCGCGATCTCGGACTCCTACGTCAGAGCCACCTTGCTGGGTCCCGATGAAGAGGTTCGGCCGGATGATCCGCGGCGGGGAGAGGAATACGCCCGGCGAGGCGTGGCGGTAATGGATGCGATCCGCAGAGTCGGACGTCTCAATGCCGAGCCGTTGCAGAGCCTCTCTGACTATGCCCGCACCTTGCAAGTCGACGGCAAGCCAGTCATCGTATCCAAGAACCGCATTCTGGACATCCTGATCTGGGGAGAGGTAGCGATCAACAAGAGGCATCCCTTCTGGAAGAACTGGGCCGACGAGAATATGAACCGTGTGACGTCGTCCGTGACGAATCCCAAGTCGGTCACGGAGGCCGGGGTCGATCTACCTTGCCCGAAATGCGGTGGAAAGACGATCCGGCGGGATGGCCCGAAAGGTTCATTCTACGGTTGCCTGCAATACCCCGAGTGTAACGGCACTCGAAGCATCTATCAGTGCCCGAGTTGCGGCGGAGACACGACTCGGCGGGATCGCCCGAAAGGCTCGTTCTACGGTTGCTTGCGATACCCCGAGTGCAGGGGCACCGTGAGTTTGGCAGACGCTCACCAGAGGTTCGCTGCCTCTTCGCAGTCCTCGACCCCAGGACCATCGCTTCCCTCCTCGCCCAAGTCATCGGGCTGGTTATCCTGGCTTCGAAAGCTATTCAGAGGCTAGCTACGCGTTCGTCGGGATGACCGGTCGAGGCAAAACCCTCCAATTCTTGCTAGGATCTTGCCTGCTGGGGTATGCTCGATCGTGTGCCCCGTGGGGTCCAATTTCGAGCGGTGGCTTGGTCGATGAACGTTTCCTTGACCGATGAGATGAAGGACTTCGTCAGAAGAAAATCGAGAACGGACAGTATCCCTCGGAAGAGGCCGTGATCGAATCGACCCTCATGCGGCTCCGCGACCAGGAGGATGAGGACCGTAGGACAGTGCTGACGGTCGATGACCTCATCGATCACGAGTTCGTCGAATTCTGCGCCCGGGAAGCTGACGACACCGTTTCCTTGGAGGAAGTCCTCAAGGCCACCTGCAGGATCGAGGATTCGATGGCACGCGTCATCATCGAGGACGAGCGTGCGGACCGTTTCTGTTGCCAAACTGCGGAGACTCGACGCGTTTAACTGGCCGTCGCCCTTCGCGTCCATGCCCCATCGATCACTTCGTCTGCGTCGACCGAAGGCTCCGTGATATCGCCTTGCTTGAAGCGCTGGCCGTCATCAATCCGACCAGCCTTGAAGCTTTCGCGGCGAGTTGATCCGTCCAGTTGTCGACCATGACAATGGTCGGAAAACCAAGACTCACCCATCCATGAACTGGATTCGAGCAACGGATCTTGAAAACTGGGCCGATTTCGTCAGGCCACCAGGATCGATACGACGTTGAATTGGACAACCCTATGAACGTCTCCGCTGCTGCGATTCCGGTCACATCACTCAGAACCGCCTTTCTGGCAGCAATTGACAGAAGATGCCATTCCGGGTAGGATCGTCGTGGGAGGATGCGCGATGAACATGACCAGCATGAATATCTCGCTGCCCGAACCGCTGAAACTCTTCGTGGAGAAGCAGGTCAGCAAGGGGGGCTATAGCACCGCCAGCGAATATCTCCGGGAGCTCATCCGCGAGGCCCAGGGCCGCACGGATCGCCAAGAGCTGGAGGCCAAACTTCTGGCGGGGCTGCAAAGCCCTGCCAGCGAAATGACATCCGATGACTGGACGGCGCTGAGGGAACGCATCCTGACTCGGAGTCCCGAACTCCGGGATAAAGGATGAGCCGCCGCATCATCCGAACCGACCTTGTCCTTGGCGACCTGGACGCGCAGACGGAGTATATCCGGCAACACAACCCGCGTGCTGCGCTGCGGTTCCTGGCCGCGGCCGAGGCCACTTTCCGGCAACTTGCGTCCATGCCAGGCCTTGGCGAGCGATTCGAAACCGACAACGCGCTGTATCAAGACCTTCGCTGTTTCTCGATCTCGCGATTTCCGTCTCGACGTTCATGAGAGGGTCCGGCTCAGCGATGTCATCGGGCGCTTCAGAACCAGCCACTTATGGGCGCTTATAGGCGTTTCAAAACCAGCCACCCCTTGCGGGTAGTTACAGTGATCAATTTGACAATT
>JBIOJM010000032.1:0-46968 GCA_044450785.1 Isosphaerales bacterium | reverse complement strand
GGACCTCTGGACAGGATTGTCTTGGGGATTTTCCTCCTCAGCTTCCCCTCGCGGGGAGGTCTTGACCGCAAGGTCCATTATCGGTGGAAGACGAACGAGACTTTGGCCGCGTATAAGTCGCTCTGTTTTGGCAGCATAACGATGAAGGTCGCGGTTGAATTCCTGTTTGAAGCCGTACTGGGGAAAACCCGCCGTACGGAATTTTAGAGGGGGAGGGGAAAACACAGGAATTCCTTTGGGGTTTGCTGTGCGTCCCCTCTCTACTCGGGGGTGGCACTGGCTGGATTCCACTGTATTTGCCAAAACCGTCCCGACCATGTCCTGCTAGCCGGCGTGGCGATCCTGGCTAGATCCAAGCAGCCTGCCTCTCTTCTATACGCACCCATCTGTCAAAAGCTCGAAGAAGTGAAGACGAGGATTACAAAGGAGAATCCGGACCGGATCGATTGTGACCGCCTAGGAGTTGACGAGATGCTGGCGCCTGGCGGTGACACGACGGAAAGCTCTGTGATGGCCATCTCCCAAGTTCCCAAAGAGATTCTGGCAGCATGGCTTCGGTCGGAGAAAGCCCGACGGGCGCCTGCCCAATCCTTGGCCGTCGCTCTTGAGTGCGTCTTGGAAAAGGATGAGAAGTCGTACTTGAGCGCCAAGGAGACCGAAGAACTCGCAGAACGGCTGGTGCTCTGCCCGGGCCATCCGAGAATCGTCTATCTCTTCTACGCGCGAACGAACGATTCAAAATACCTCGCGGTTTTGCGTTCAGAGATTTCAGAGGATCAGTCCCCGGGTTTGAAGCGCGACTTAGAAATTGCAGTCGTCATTCTGCGCAACAAATCGTTCATTCTAGAGCATTTAAATGCGATCAAAGCCGGCCTCTCCCGAAGTCGTTTGGCTCTCCTTGAAGAAGTGTTGAAGCGTGAACCCGGGAAGCGGAAAAGAAGCGCAAGACCCTGAAAGACAAGACTGTGGCCCTCCAGGCGAGTTGGGGCCAGGATTGGTTTCTTGTTGTTGGCGGGAGTTTTCGGGATTTGAAAAGCGACTCTTGATCGATGGGTAGGTACTCCGAAACGCTGACTGACCACGTCATGGACCCGCGAAACTGCGGAGTCATGGAGAACCCCGACCTGACCGGGCACGCCGGTGCGCCGGGCCGCGGGGCGTTTATGATTCTCTACCTGAAGCTCCAGGACGAGCGAGTCACAGCAGCGAAGTATCACACCGTCGGCTGCGGACCGACGATTGCAGCGGGGTCGATGCTCACGGGGCTCATCCTGGGGCGGACGATTGGCGAGTGCCTGGAGCTGACCGCCGATCGACTCATCGAGGCGCTGGATGGAGTGCCTTCGGACAAGCTTCACTGCCCGGCTCTGGCGATCGCGGCATTGGGTGACGCGCTTGGCCACGTACAACGACGGAGCGATGTAGACGGATGAAGAGACGAGCCACGAAGGCTCGGAAGGACACGGAAAGGGGAGCAAGCAGGGAATCGAACACACGATGTGGAAGATCGAGATAACCGCGGATCGCGCGGATAGGAACAACCAACATTGACTCGGTAAGAAGTAGGTCAGGCTTTCCAGCCTGACATGGCCTCACAGGCAGGCTGGAACGCCTGACCTACCTTCGTCTCCTTCGTGCCGGGTCGATCAGAGTGAGCGGCGTGATGCGTCGCGAAGGCCGTTCAAGCGAGGCTCATTCGCCTCTTTGTGTGCTGTCTGGTCCGTGTCGACGCGAGTAACCGGTGGTTAAACAAATGAACCTCTTCCGCAAGAAAAGCCAGGGGACGGGTTTGCCCAAGAGCGGGTCGGCTCCGAACCCGGATCCAGTGTCGACAGACGCGACTGCTCTCCAGCCTGGGTTGCCGCCGAGGTATGCCGAGGCGTGCCGGCTGGCCGGAGAGGGCCGGCATGACAAGGCGCGGCGGATTTACGCCAAGCTGCAGCGATCCACCGCAAAGTCAAACCCCCGACTCCGCGCCTTGATCCAGAACGACCTGGCCGTGCTGGCGGCGATGGAGGGAAAGTTCAACGAGGCACGCCAGGGCTGGCGGGAGGCAGTGGAGGTCGATCCGGATTGTCTGCTCGCGCGGCTCAATCGAGACCTCGTCGAGGCTGAGATCAGCCTATGCACGGTTCAAGAGGACTTCCGCGAGTTGAAGCTGGCGCCGGCCCCCAGTCTCGTTCGCCCCGGCCCGACTCATTTTATTTCGGGGGAAACGCAAGGCGATCCGCATGCGGAGCTGGCTCGGACGGAGCCTCGCACTCCCGCACAAGAAGCAGCTCGAGCCGAGCCTCCCCCTCCCATCCGAGTCGCCATCCTCAGCTTCCTCTTCAACTGGCCCTCCACAGGCGGCGGCAACCACCACACCGCCGAGCTGGCGGCCTTCCTGTCCCGTGCGGACTATGAGGTGAAACACTATTTCGCCCGATACCCGGCCTGGGGCATCGGCCGTGTCACTGACCAATTCATCAGCCCCACCGAGGCCATCGAATTCGACGAAGCGAGCTGGAATGTCGCCGAGATCCAGGCACGGTACCGTCGCGCAGTCGATGCGTTCGTGCCGGATTACGTGATCGTCACCGACTCATGGAACATGAAACCGCTGCTGGCCGAGGCGGTGCGGGACTACCGGTACCTCCTCCTCTACCAGGCGCAGGAGAACATCTGCCCGCTCAACAACCTGCGTTTACTGGCGACTGGTCCGACTCAGGTCGAACAGTGCCCGCGCAACCAGCTTGCGACCCCCGAGGTCTGCTGTCGCTGTCTGGCCGAGCGTGGCCACCATTCCGGTGCGCTTCACCGCGCCGAGCGCGAGCTCGCAGGGGTCGGCACGCGGGAGTATGACGACAGACTGCGCCGGTCGTTGCGCGACGCCGAGGCCGTGCTCGTGCTCAACCCGGTGATCGCGGCGATGCTGGAACCTTATTCCAGCCGCGTGCGGATCGTTCCCTGGGGGATGGACCCGGCGCGGTTTCCGTGGCCGCCGGCAGAGGGGAAGGCTGGGAGACCTGCGGTCGGGCTGGAGGGCGGGGTCGTGAGACCCGCGCCCAGCGCGGTCGAGCCGGAGGACGGGGTCGTGAGACCCGCGCCCAGCGCGGTCGGGCCGGAGGGCGGGGTCGTAAGACCCGCGCCCAGCGCGGTCGGGCTGGAGGGCGGGGTCGTGAGACCCGCGCCCAGCGCGGTCGGGCTGGAGGGCGGGGTCGTGCGACCCGCGCCCAGCGCGATCGGGCCGGAGAGCGAGGCCGTGACGCCCGCGCTCACCGCGATCGGGCCGGAGGACGGGGTCGTGGGACCCGCGCCCAGCGCGGTCGAGCCGGAGGGCGGGGTCGTGAGACCCAGGCCCTGCGCGGTCCCCAGCGCGGTCAGCACCGCGCCGAGCGCGGACGCGGTCGAGGACGGGGTCGGGAGACCTGCGGTCGCGGAAGAGGGCGGGGTCGTGAGACCCGCGCCCAGCGCAACCGACAGCGCGGTCAATCTCGCGCCCGGCGCGGTCGAGCCGGTGGTGACGCTGTTCATGGCGGCGGTGGCCGGCGAGGTCATCAAGGGCTACCACGTCGCGCACGAGGCCTGCCGGATCTTGCGCCAGTCGCGGTCCGACTTCGAGCTGGTCGTAACGTTCGACCCCCCCGGGCCGGGCCGGATCGACGAGTTCACGCGATCGGTCGGCTGGTGCTCTCTTGCGGAGCTGCCGCGCCAGTACCGGGCCGCCGGCATCTGCCTGGTGCCGACGATCGCCCAGGACGCCCTGAGCCGCACGTCGGTCGAGGCAATGGCTTCCGGCATTCCCGTGGTCGCCAGCCGGATTGGGGGGTTGCCGTACACAGTGACTGATGGTGTCACCGGGCTATTGTTCGAGCCCAGTGACCCGGCCGACCTGGCCCGTCAGATCGCGCGGCTGCTCGATAATCCCGATTTGAGGCGGCGGATGGGTGTTGCCGGGCGGAAACGGTTCGAGGAGGAATTCATGTGGGAGACCGTGATCGACCGGCATTTCCGACCGCTGCTTGCGCAGCGTAGGGTGGGTCGAGACGCGACTCGTCGCGTCGAGGCCCACCGGTAGGGCCGAGGCATCTGGTGGGCCTGACACCGTGAATCACGGTGTTCGACCCACCCTACGACGACGTCACAACGGTGGGCAATGCCCACCCTGGAAAGGGGTGCGCGCGTGGAGATCCGTCGCGTCGCTTTGATCTTCGACGGCATGCAGAGGCCCGAGACGACGGGCGTCTATTGCCATCGTGCTCTCGGAAGCCTGGTCGCGGTCGAGCACTTCCAGCCCGGCGAAATGGATCGAATCCCCCGCGCCGGATTCGACCTCTATCTGAACATCGACGACGGCCTCCGGTATCACCTGCCGCCCGACCTGCATCCCAGCGCCTGGTGGGCCATCGATACCCACGTGGATTTTGCTTGGTCTTTGGAGAAATCGCGCGGCTTCGATTTCGTCTTCGCCGCTCAGCGTGACGGCGCTGACCAGCTTCGCCGCGCCGGCGTTTCCTCCGCGTCCTGGCTCCCCTTGGCCTGTGACCCGGAAATCCACGGCAAACACGACGTCGCCAAGCAGTACGACATCGCGTTCGTGGGACACGTATTCCCCGGCCCCCGGGCCGATCTGCTCGAGCTGATCCGCCGCAAGTATCGCCGCACGTTCATCGGTCAGTGCTACTTCGAGGAGATGGCCCGCACGTACTCTGCGGCGCGGATAATCTTTAACCGGAGCATCAAAAACGACGTCAACATGCGGGTCTTCGAGGCCCTGGCCTCTGGGACGCTTCTGGTGACCAACGAACTGACCGCCAATGGGCAGGCGGAGTTGTTCCGGGACGGAGTACACTTGGCGACGTATCGTGAGCCGGAGGACCTGCTCGACAAGCTGGCGTTTTATCTCGATCGCGAATCGCTCCGGGAGAAAATCGCGGCGGCAGGTCGGGCCGAGGCGCTCGAGAAGCACACCTACGGCCATCGGATGGAGCGGCTGCTGCGCGAGGTGGAGTCAGCATCACGGATTTCGGTGCGGAATGGCCACCCTACAGGAGGCGCGGTCAAGCAGGTCGCGGCCGGTCCCGGCGTTTCCGACCCGTTCTACTTCGGCCATGCGCGGCCGGAGGTGATGGCGCTCATTCCGGAGACAGCGGGGGCCATCCTCGATATCGGTTGCGGCGCGGGCAGACTGGGCGAGGCACTCAAGGCTCGCCAGCAGGCTGAGGTCGTGGGGATCGAGCTCGACGAGTCTGCCGCCGCGGTGGCGCGGCAGCGCCTCGACCAGGTCTTCCGCGGCGACGTCGAGCGGCTCGACTTAACCCTGGCGCCGGGAAGGTTCGACGCGATCGTCTGCGGCGACGTCATCGAGCACCTGCGCGAGCCCGATCGGTTGATGCGTCAGGCCCGGCAATGGTTGTCTCCCGAGGGTTGCCTGATCGCCAGCATTCCCAACGTGCGGCACCACACCGTGGTCCGGTCGTTGCTCGAGGGCAACTGGACGTACGAGTCGGCCGGCCTGCTCGACCGTACCCATCTGCGGTTCTTCACGCGCCGCGAGATCGAAAAGCTCTTCTTCCGGGCTGGCTTCGCGATCGACGAGATGCGGTCGGTGATCGGCCCGGGCGATGGCGAGGCGATGCGCGGCCGGAGCGGTCCGGTGCGACTCGGCCGGCTGTCCATCGATGGGCTCTCGGACCAGGACGCCGCCGAGTATTACACCTATCAATACCTCGTGCGTGCGCGTCCGGCCAAAGTGCCCGACCGTGGCCTGACGTCGATCGTGATCGTCACCCACAACCAGCTCGAATTCACCCGGCAGTGCCTCGATAGTGTCCGGAACCTCACTGACGAGCATTTCGAGCTGATCGTCGTCGACAATGGATCGAGCGACGGCACGGTTGAATACCTCCGCAGCGTTCCGGACCTGCGGCTGATCGTCAACGGCGCGAATCGCGGGTTCCCGGCCGCGGTCAACCAGGGGATCGCCGTCTCCAGCGGGAGCCAGATCCTGCTCTTGAATAATGATGTCGTCGTGACCACCGGCTGGCTGTGCCGGTTGTTAAGGGCACTTTACAGCGATCCGTCAATCGGACTGGTGGGCCCGTGCTCCAATTTCGTGAGCGGTCCGCAGCAGGTGACGGTTGGCTACGACAGCCTATCCGACCTGGACGGATTCGCGTGGGATTGGGGCGGGGCCAACGACGGCCGGGTCATCGACGTGAACCGCCTGGTCGGGTTCTGCTTGCTGATCCGCCGGACGGTCGTCGAGGAGATCGGGCTATTGGACGAGCAGTTCGGCGTCGGCTGTTTCGAGGACGACGACTACTGCCTGCGGGCGATCCAGTCCGGCTATCGCGCCGCCATCGCCGCCGATTCGTTCGTCCATCATTTCGGCGGCCGGACGTTCCTGGGCAGCGGGATCGATTTCGGGCTCTTGATGTGCGAGAACGAGCGGCGTTTCCGCCATAAGTGGTCGAGGAACGGGGCCGAGACGGAGGGTGACTTGCCGCCGCCAAAGGCGATGGCGCCGAGCGCTGAACCGCCGTTGCGGAAGGCACCTGGGCCGTTTGCCGTCGGGATGGCGCCGGGCGGTGGTTTGTGGATTAGCCGAAAACAGGATCGGCCGCGGCTTTCCCTTTGCATGATCGTCCGCGACTCCGCCAAGACCCTGCCGGCGTGCTTGGAGAGCATCCGCCCCTGGGTCGACGAGATGGTGATCGTCGACACCGGCTCGGTGGACGAGACGCCGAGGATTGTCGAGTCCTTCGGCGGTCGGTTGTTCCACTTCGCCTGGTGCGACGACTTCTCGGCCGCGCGGAATGAGTCGCTACGGCATGCCCGGGGCGATTGGCTGTTCTGGATGGACTCCGACGACACGATCCCGCCTGAGTGCGGACGCAAGCTTCGCGGCCCGATCGATCGTAACATGGCGCCTAACGTGCTGGGCTTCGTCGTGCAGGTCCACTGTCCCGGTGGCGGCGAGGACGGCGAGCCGGAGTCCGACGTGACGGTCGTCGATCACGTCAAGCTGTTCCGCAACCGGCCCGACCTGCGATTCGACGGGCGGATTCACGAGCAGATCCTGCCTGCGATCCGCGCAGCCGGCGGCGAGGTCGCGTGGACCGACATCTACGTCGTTCACTCGGGCACGGACCAGAGCCGAGCAGCCCAGGAGAAGAAGCGCGGGCGCGACCTGCACTTGCTCGAGCTCGAGTTGGCGGAGCGGCCCGAACACCCCTTCACGCTCTTCAACCTGGGCATGACGCACGTCCACGGTTCGCGGTTCACGGAAGCGGTCGAATATCTGGAGCGCGGCATCGAACGATCCGGTCCCGATGAGTCGCACCTGCGCAAGGCGTTTGCTCTCCTCGTTTTCGCCTTGATGCGGTTGGGCCGCCACGAAGAGGCGTTCGAGACGTGCCGGCAAGGCCGCCGGGTGTTTCCTCGAGACACCGAGCTACGGTTTCGTGAAGGGGTGTTGCTGCACGACCTGGGCCGGCTGGAGGAATCGAGACGCGCCTATCTCGACGTGTTGGGCAATGGCGAGGAGCGCCATTTCGCCAGCGTGGATCGCGGTCTGACCGGCTACAAGGCACGCCACAACCTGGCGGTGGTGGCCAACGACATGGGAGACCTGGCCGAGGCCGAGCGGCAGTGGTGCGAGGTGGTCCGTGAAGTACCAAAATATCGCCAGGGCTGGCGCGGGCTGGCGGAGACCTTGATCCGTGGCGGCCGGCTCGCCGAGGCGGAAGCCCTCGCCGAAAAGCTGTCAGAGGATGGGGCACTGCGCGTCGAGGGGCTGCTGATCAAAAGCCGGACGGCGCTTGGGCTCGGGCGGTTCGCGGAAACGCGGGACGCCTTGGATCGGGCCGTCGCGGCGTGCCCGGATGACCTCGAGACGTTGCGCAGCCGTTGCCAGTTCCTCTTCGAACACGGCGAGCCCGACGAGGCGGAAGGGGCGCTCAGATCGTTGATCGCCCGTGCGCCCGATGATGCCTCTGCCCACCACAACCTGGGTACGCTGTTGATGCGTATCCGGCGTTTTGATGAGGCCGTGCAGGCCTACCGGCAGGCACTGCGGTACCGGCCGAACCACGCGGCAACCCACCTAAACCTGGGCTATGCGCTCAAGGAAAGCGGGCGGATCGAGGAGGCGGTCGCGGCCTGGGAGCACGTGCTTCGGCTGGCGCCCGGCGATCCGGCAGCGCGGCAGGAGTTGTTGCGAGTGCGGCGGACGTAAGATCTGCGCGGGTCACCGAGATTCCGTCAAACACACCAGTCGTTGCGATATGCACGCGACCAAGAGTCATGGTCGCCGCCTCCAGGGGCTACGCCACCCGAAGTTCAAAAAGGGCTGGCGGCGTCTCTGGCCCGAACGCCTGCGCCATGGTACGCTCAGGGCTGGAGGTCGTGCGCGTCGTGACGTGGCGGTGCCCATCCCGTAGGGCGGCGGCGCCGGCGCGGTTCGTTCGAGACTAACGTCTCGCCTTCAAGATGATGGATGAATTCCATGAAGGTCGGTTTACTCACCGGCGGCGGTGACTGCCCCGGGTTGAATGCCGTCATCCGCGCGGTGGTCCAGCAGCTTGCCAACGCGGGAGCGCCGTGTGTCGGCATCCTCGAAGGCTGGCGCGGGCTGGTTCAGAACATGACGTGCCCCCTGACGATCGCCGCGACCGACGGCATCATCGCCCAGGGGGGCAGCATCCTCGGGTCGTCGCGGACCAATCCGTATCGGAACCCCGAGACGGAGCTGGCCGCGCTCTGCGAGAATTTCACGCGGATGGAGCTCGATGCCCTGATCGTGACCGGCGGCGATGATACCCTGGGCGTCGCGATCCGCCTGCATAATGACTTTCAGCTCCCCGTGGTCGGCATCCCCAAGACGATCGACAACGACCTGATGGCGACCGATTTCTCATTCGGGTTCGACACGGCCGTCAACATCGTGATGGAAGCCGTGGATCGCCTGCGCACCACGACCGAGAGCCACCGCCGGATCGTGGTCGTCGAGACGATGGGCCGCCACTCAGGCTGGATCGCGTGCTTCGCCGGGCTGGCGGTCGGGGCCGATTACATCCTCGTGCCTGAAGTTCCCATCGACCTGCCGCACTTGATCGGCATCTTGTCGCAGCGGCGGGCCGCCGGCAAGAAATACGGCATCGTCATGGTTGCCGAGGGTGCCAAGTTTCCCGATCAAGCTCCCCTGACCCTGGGCGATCACCCCGACCCGTTCGGCAACCCGCGCCTGGGCGGTATCGGCGTCGTGATCGCCCTTGCCATTGAAAAGCAGACGGGAATCGAAACTCGCTCGGTCGTGCTGGGCCACCTTCAACGGGGTGGGCCGCCGAGTGCTTACGACCGCATCCTGGCGACCCGGTTAGGACTCGCCGCCGGCCGCCTCGCACTCCAGAAGCGGTTCGGCACCATGGTCACCACGATGGGTGGCCGGATCGTGGAAACTCCCATGAGCGAGGCGGTCATCGCCACGAAGAAGCTTGACCTCGGCTATTACGACGAGGCCGCGGCGTTCTTCCACTGAATCATTTCTTGGCTGCCTTCTTGTATTGTTCGAGGCGGTCGGTGATGTCCTTGTTCTGTTCAAACGGGGTTCCCTTTGCCAGGCGGACGGCCCGCTCTTGAGTCTCGACGGCCTTGGGGACATCGCCGGAGTCGAAATAGGCCTTGCCGAGGGTGTCGGCGATCGCCGGGTCTTTTTCCTCAGCGAGCTTGTCCGCGCGCTGGGCGGTCTCGACCGCAAACTGAAGCAGTTTGCTCCCGGGTTTGATTCCCGCCTCGGGATCGACTATGGCCCAGGCGACCCCGTTCAGACCCTGTGCGCTCTTGCTTAGGGCGGCGGAGAGTCGCCTGGCAAGACCGAGTGCCTTGTCCTCGTCGCCCAGCTTGATGTAAGCCGTGAGTTTCATTGGACCGTGCACCGATTCCAGATCGGGCCTCAGTTCCAGGATCTTGTCGATCGACGTCACGACATCCTTGGGCTGGCCCGATTTGATCGCCGCGTCCAGCGCGTTCTCGAGCTTCTGGATTTTCGCCTGCTTCTCCGTTTCCTTGCGATGCTCTTCCACCGCGGTCTTCAAGTCCCATGAGCCGGACGCGATCTTCTCGAGCGGCTCATCCATCTGCATGGGATGGCCGATCCAGTAGATCTTCCCTACTCCGGAGACGATGAACGCCGTCGGAATCCCGCCTTGACCGGCGGCCGTCATCCAGGATTTGGACATCACCCCATGGCTATTCTTGTCTTTGTCCACGAGGTCCAGGGCGACGCGGTAGGCCATCTTGTCACCCATCTTCTCGACGAACGGCTTCACCAGGTCCTGGTCCTGTTCCGAGATGCTGACTCCAATGAAAGTGACCTCCGGATGTTTCTTCTGGAGCTCGGTCAGATGGGGGATGCTAGTCCGGCAAGGTCCGCACCAGGTGGCCCAGAATTCGACGACGTATGTCTTGCCGCGCTCGAACGCGGTGACCGGCTCGCCCTTGACGAATGACTTGACCTCCAGCTTGGGGGCCGGATCGCCGACGCCCAGCGTCTGAGCGCCGGCGCGGGGGATGGCAATGCCGATCACGACAAAGACGAACAGGCTCATTCGCTTGTAATTCAACATCGCAGACCTCCTCGAGGAAACGGATCGTACCGCGAAATCTTCTCGCCGCGGGATCGTTCAGGCCAGGAACACCGAACGGATGATTCTAAAGTCGCCGGCGACCCGAGTACCAGTGGGTGCCGAGATTATTGATCGATGGCATTTCTTGGACTAAAACAGCAGAGACGTGGCGAATGGGTCGGGCGGTCGAAACCAGTCAGGAGTCCACGATGCCGGTTCCCGTGACACGATTGCCGCTGAGATTGACGCCTGACCCAGAGCGCGTCATCACGAGGTTCTTCTGCCCGGGCGACACGAAACGGGTCAGGGGCATCATCGATCGGCTGCTGACGTTTCCGGAGGCTCAGATCGAAACACTTCTGGCCGAGCTCGAGCGTGGTTTTCGCGGCCAGAATCCGGATCTCCTCGAGTTCTTCGCTGACCATTATGAGCAGATCCGCGGCACCATTCCGGCCGGGATCGGTCTGAGCCGGGCGCGGCAGTTGGTGATCGGCGCCTGTTTCACGATGGACTACGCGCTCGAGTCGGTCGCGCTGTTCAATCCATCGATCGTTCCCGGCCTGACTCAGGAAGGGGTCCCGCCCGGTGCGATTCGATTTCTGATGAGCTTGCGTGCCACCGGCGAGGGGGGCATCTCATCGATCGTTTTCCGCACGGGCGTGATCGACGCCGCAGGAGACGTTCGGCTCGATGCCCCGGGAACGTATTCCAAGCCGCTCAAGGCGACCGTGCCCGACCGGTTCCGCAAGGCGACGTTCCGGCGCGACCTGGCTGCCCTGGGAGCGCCGGAGGGCCACTTCGAGTCGATCCTCGCCCGGCTGGGTGACGACTTCACGCGAAGTCAGCTCGGGGAGGCGATCGACATGGTGCGTCGGGATCAAGCCACGTCTGGGTTTCTGGAAGAGAGCGCCGACACGTTGATTTCGCTCTCCCGCGTGAATTACCGGCTTCACCTGCCGGACGCGCTTCCGGCCTTACGGGAAGTGGAGATTGTGATTTTCCCCTTCTCGGACATCGAACGGCACGGCATCGAGGACCTGAGGCTGGTACGGTTCACCGACGACGACGGCACGCACGTCAACTACGGCACGTTCACGGCATTCGACGGCGGGCGCATCTTCCCCAAGCTGCTGGAATACCGTGGAGGCGACACGATCGACATCAGCCTGATCACCGGCGACTGCGCCAAGAACAAGGGGATGGCCCTCTTCCCCAGACGGGTTCGAGGCAAGTACGCGATGATCTCGCGGATCGACAACGAGAACCTCTACTACATGGAATCCGACGACATCCTGGCCTGGGGCCAGGCACAGCTCATCCAGGTACCGAAGTTTGCGTGGCAGGTCATCCAGATCGGCAACTGCGGCTCGCCCATCGAGACCGAAGACGGCTGGCTTCTCATGACGCATGGTGTCGGACCGATGCGCCAGTATTGCATCGGCGCGACGTTGCTGGATCGGGACGATCCATGGCGGGTGATCGGCCAGACGCGCGAACCTCTGCTCATCCCCAATGACGAGGAAAGATCGGGATACGTTCCGAACGTGGTTTATTCGTGCGGGGCGATGGTGCACAACGGGATGTTGATCGTGCCTTATGCCATGAGCGACCTGGCGACGAGCGTCGCTCGTATCGACCTGGGGGCGCTGCTGGCCTCGCTGGAAGAGTCATGAGGCCGGTCACGGCAAGACACGTCGATCGCGGGATCGAAGCCACCTGCCGGCTCGTTCAGTCGGCCGCGAAGAGTCTGGCCCCCTGGTTGTCCGCCGTGGTGCGGAAGATGGAGGATTCAAGGAGGCCGAACCGGTGGCGCAACCGCTCGGCCGTGGCGGTGAGGTCGTGCTCGGAGCGGTGCGCGAAAGCGTAGAGGGTCGGGCCCCATGAGCTCTGGCCGGCGCCGGCGAATCCGAGGCGCTTGAGCTCGCCGACGATCGCGGCGGCGTGTGCCGTGGTATAGGTACCACCTTGAGCGGGGGCAAAACAGGCGCCCACCCGCGATTGCAGCTCACTGAGTGCGCCACCGAAAGACTCCAAGTCGCGCTCGATCACCGCGGGGAGGATCTCGAGCAGGACCAAGCGGCAAAGCGCGTCGGTCACTCCCGGGGCGTAGGGCGGCAGGTCGGCGAAGGCGCGGCTCTCGTCCGACCCATGCAACCCGCTCTCGCCGGCGGGCTGGACGATCAGGATCGACCAGTCTTCGGGAAACGGCACGCGCGCCACGAGAGCAGGAAAGTCGGCTTCGCCCTTGCGGCCGCCGTCGACGATCAAGCCGCCGTGGTGGAAACCATGCAAGCCGATACCCGACCGACCGCCGCGACCGGTGAGCCGGGCGAGCTGCTCGACCGTCGGTTCGGGCATGCCGGCCAGTCCGAGGACCGTTCGGGCGACGGCCAGCGAGAGCTGAGTCCCGACTCCCAGGCCAACATGTTCGGCAGGCGCTCTCTCGATTCGGATGCGGGCCGGGGGTAGGACCGTGCCGGTTTCGAGCATTTGCGCTCGAAGTCGAGTGACGATCTGTTCGACTCGCGTCGCGAGCGGGCCTTGGGCGATCCACGCCGGTGCCGGCTCGGCCGTGAGCTCGATGCCCGGCGAGTCGATCATGAGGCCGATGCCGCCGAACTGGCGCCGGGGTTGTGGGCCCCAGCCCAGCAGGCCGAAGTGCAGCCGACTCGGCGTCCGGATGCGCACGCGAAGGCTCGTCATGACGGGGATCGGCTCGGGCCCGGGTCGAGGCCATGCTGGACCGCGGTCTCGCGAAGATGCCGGTGTAAGAGAGTGAAGGCCGCGCGCTCCCTGGGGCCCCCGGTCTTGTCCACCAAGATCGCGAGCCTGCGGAACTCGACGAGCATCTCGTCCAGGGGCAGCCATGCCGTGCGAGTCGCCAGGATCGCCGCCTCCAGGACGGCGTGCTTGGCCCGGTTGAACCCGAAAAAGTCGCGGTGTCGTCCCTGGGCGACGGTCTCGACGACGATCGAGGTTCGCTCGTCTCGGTCATCGAGCTCGACGACCCGAAACTCACAGTATCGGCAGGCATCGCCCAGGATCCGGCCGGTGACGACGTCCGCCGGCCGCGTGTCGGGCACCGGAAACGGGGCCGCGCCAATGGCCGTCTGGGCCAGGAGCAGCACGTCGTCGGTGACGTGGAACACACCCTCGCCCCGCGCTTTGAGATTGTGGTAGGTCGTCGACGTGTAGAACGGCCGGAGCACGAACCGCGCCATGCTCAGGCCCGGGTCGATCTCTGGCCCCATCGGCGCGATGTTCAGTACGCCATCGCGGTTCAGAGTTGTCACGATCCCTTCGAGAATCATCCGCGCCCTTCGTCTCTAGCTAGCCATCCTGGTCCTCGCCATCGCCCGGCGTGAGCTCGGTTCCACGCGGATCCCCGTGCTGCCCGTCGGGGTTGCGTTCCCTTTGCCGCGCGACGTGGCTCTGCTCGGGTTCCGTCAGGAAGCCCCACTCCATGGCTTGATCCTGGCGATAGGTCTTGCTCAGCGTCAAGGCGGTTTTCGCTTTCATCAGCTCGTAGCCCAGGTAGAAGGCGTGCCCGGCATCGGAGACGCCCATCTGTTCGAACAGCACGAAGGGATCCGGATCGCTGAGCAACCGCGCGTTGTTGAGCGCATGGATCGTCCCCCCCTCGGCGAAGATGCGCCAGTTGGGGTCACGGATCCGCCGCTGGAGCTCGGCCAGGTTCTCGGCGCCGAACTCGACGACCCTGGGATCGCGCAAGGCGACCAGACGCGGCTCGACGTGCTTGGGCAAGGTGTGGTGAGTGACGGCATGATGAACCAGGCGCCGGGCCAGGTCGAGCTCGCGGACCGACGACCGGGCCCAGTTGATGACCGCCGTCGTCAGGACACTCCGGATCTCGAGCTCCTGACAGAACCCGAGCATGATCGTGTTCACCCCGGCGGAATCCACGTCGGTCAGCTCGGTCAGGTTGCCGACGCCCATGATCATCGCGGCCTCGGGATAGCGGTGGCGAACTTCGATATAACGGCCGAGAGAGGCCGCGAAACCAAAACCGATCGGCTCGAGGATCGGATCGATGCGAAAGGTCACGCCGCGGCGAGTGAGGAATTCAATCGTCTGGTCGAGGCCATCGAGCGAGCCGGGTTGGTCGGCGATCGCGACCACCTCGACGCCCCATTCCGGTGCGTGCGCTCGGTTGGTCGCATTCACGCTCAAGACGAGCTCGGCGCCGGCGGCGACGGCCGAGGCGACCTCCGTCGGCTCGAAGCTGTCGATCGAGACCCGAATTCCGCGGTCGCGGAGCGCGGACACCGCCTCGCCGACCTTCGTCCACGTCGTGCCCGGGTCACAGCCCAGGTCGATCAGATCGGCCCCTTGAGAGCGAAACTGCTCGGCCTGCTCGATCAATGCCCGCTGCTCGAGCCCGGGCGCATGGTTGATCTCGGCCAGGATCTGGATGTTATGGGCGCCGTAGCCCGGTGGTGCTCCGCCGGGCTGACCGAAGAGGAGCGGCAAGTCGCGGAGGTCCTGGGGCCCATGCTCGACCGGAATTCCCCGCGCTTTCTCGATGATGGGACCAAGATCACCCTGGCAGTACCCGGGCAGGATCACCCGCTCGACCCCCTCGAGGACGTCGAGGTGGCGGGCGACCCACTTGGGCGTCATCAGCGCGGCCACCGAGATCGGCAGCACGGCGACCTCCGCCGAGAAACCCGCCCGCGGTGCCAGATCATCCAGCAGCCGGCGCAGGGCGAACTCGGCCAGGCGGCCGGTGACGAAGAGGATGCGCGGCAAGGTTTGGGAGGTCGTCAGGGCGGTGCTCAATGGCTTGGTCCTTGGTCCTTGGTCCTTGGTCCTTGGTCCTTGGTCCTTGGTCCTTGGTCCTTCGTCCTTGCTGCAAGGAGACCTTGGTCTGTCCAAAGATTCAAGGCCATCGATTGGAATGACTCGCTTGGCGCTACTGCAAACCCACGAAGGACCAGGGACTAAGGACCAGGGACCAAGGCAGAGCCACGAAGGACCAGGGACTAATGACTAAGGACCAAGAATGTCAATCCGGATCACCCACCAGCACAAACGCCGCCCAGTAGTAGGGGTGGTCATACGGCCGAGTGCCGCTTGATTTGGGTGAACCCGGTGCACCCGGCGACGTGGTGTCGTTGACCTTCGCCAGCGGCCGCACGCCACCACGCTGAAGGGCGGCCAGCTCGCCGTCGATCTGGTCCACCGTCAAGCGCCGCAGCCATTGCTTCGCCTCCTGCAACGCCTCGGCCTTGGGCAGCGTTGGGCGCGGGTCTCCGGGCACCCGAAGGGTCGCCGCCCGTAGCGACAGCCCCGCGCGCCGGCCCAGCAGGTTTTGGTAGAACCGGATCATCAACAGCGATGTGGCCCTGTCGTCCACTCTCCACAGCGACAGGCACACGCTCCGCGTGCCCGACATCAAGAGGGCCTGTGTAAAACCAACGAAGCCCTCGCCGCCAGATTGATGGCCCAGGGCGGTCTCGCAGGCCGACAGCGTTACCAGCTCGGCCTTCAGGTCCCAGCCGCGCTGGATCTCGCGGACCGACAGCCGGCCGTCGAAGACCGGCTTGTGATTCAGGACCTGCGCCAGAGGGTCGGGCAGACCGGTCTGGGTCAGGATTACCGCCGAGCGGAGGGGAACGCCTTCGTCGATCACCCCGTGCGTCGCCAGGTGGATGAAGCCGAATCGCCCCAGCTCGCCCGAGGCGGCCAGGCGGTCCAACTCGGGCTCGCTCGCGTCGGCCCCGAGCAGGGCCCGGACGGGCCGATCGTCGGATTGGAAGAGCCGGGCGAGCGCCTCGACCTCGTACCGCGTGCCCGGCAAGGGAGCGAAGTCCTCGTCGCCCCCCCGCGCCGCCACGAGCACCTGTTGCAGCTTGCGATTTTCGGCGATCGCGGCCGGTGCCGGCCGGGGGTCGATCATGACGCCGAGCTTGCCGGGAGCCAGATCTTGCCGGGACGACCGGCCGTCTCTCCAGACGTCGACGACAATCGGCTTGTCGCCCTCGGCAACGACCTTGAGGTCGTCCTTCTTGTTCAGCGCCTGGCCGTTGTAGGCGAGCAGGACGTCTCCCGGCTTCAGGCCGTGTGTCGCGGCGTTGGAGCCGGGTGCCACCACGTTGACCAGCAGGCCGTGGTCGGGCGGCGGCTTGGGGACGCTCGACTTGCCCGGATGTTCGTAAACCGGATCGCCCAGGGCCAGCAGGCCGGCATGGCGGTCCGGCCGGGGCTGCTCTCGCAGGTACTTGAACACGGTGGCCGAGGGGGCATAGCTCACCGTCCGGGTGTCGTCGGGGGCAAGCAGCACCTCGACCGGGATGCCCGCCATGGCCCTCGAAGGAAGGACGATCAGCCTTCGGGCCGGCGGCTGGCCGGTGGCCGTGGCGGCCAGGGCCTTGGCCAGCGGCTCGAGGCGCTGGGTGCGTAGCCTCTCGACCAGGCGCCGCAAGTCCGCCCGGCCGGCGCCGGCCCGTCTCCGCAGCTCGGTCCGGACTCGGCTCGCCAGCCCGTTGTCGTCCTTGGTCCACAGCCCGTCGGGACCGGTCCCCGCGATCGGGATCCAGGCCGGGATGCCCCGAGAGCGGACGACCACGCCCCAGTGCTCGCCGTCCGGATCGGCCGCGTTCGGTCCCGCAGGCGCGATATCGACCCAGGCCACCAGGGCCGCATCGGCGGGCAGCGCGGCCTCGATTTCGTTCAGCCTGGCGATCTGGCCCGCGAGCGGGCCGTAATCCTGAACGAGCTTGGTCTGGAACTCACCCAGGGCGATGCTGGCCAGCTCGCGCTGGCACTTCAGCTCCTCGAATCGCTTGGCCCGCCCGGCCTGATCGAGGTCCTTCGGCGTGGATTCCACCAGCTTGTCGAGCTGCTCCAGTGCGGCGGTCAACTCGCGGACCCGGGCTCGCTGGGCGGGTGCGAGCCGCCGGTCCTGGCGGGCCGCCAGCTCGTCGAGCAGACCGCGGCCCAGGTCTTCCTCGAGCGACTGCCAAGCCTCGGCCGGCTGACCGAGCCGGGCCAGCACGGCGGCCAGGGCGGGGAGGGTAAATTCCCTGGTCCCGCCGCGTTCCATGCCGCTGAACGCGACCTGGAGCCTGGCCGCATCCAGGCTCTTCGCCGCTCGCAGCAATTGGTCTCGCGCTTCCAGGTACTTCCCCTGGCCGTAGAGGTTGGCCGCCACGCTGTTGTAGCTGACGGCGGTGTCGGGGTGGTCGTCGGTGAGCAGGCGGCGGCGGATCTCTAGTGCCTTCTCGTACAGCGGCTGGGCCGCGGCGAACTTCCCCTGGGCGTTGAGGTTGAACGCCACGTTGTTGTAGCTGAGGGCGGTGAGAGGGTGATCGTCTGTGAGCAGGCGGCGGCGGATCGCCAGTGCCTTCTCGTGCAGCGGTTGGGCCTGGGAGTACTTCCGCTGGTTGCTGAGGTTGACCGCCACGTTGTCGTAACTGAGGGCGGTGCTGGGGTGGTCGTCGGTGAGCAGGCGGCGGTAGATCTCCAGCGCCTTCTCGTACAGCGGCTGGGCCTGGGCGTACTTCCCCTGGGCGTTGAGGTTGAACGCCAGGTTGTTGTAGGCGGCGGCGGTGTGGGGGTGGTCGTCGGTGAGCAGGCGGCGGTTGATCTCCAGCGCCTTCTCCAACAGCGGCTGGGCCTGGGCGTACTTCCCCTGGGCGTTGAGGTTGAGCGCCAGGTTGTTGTAGCTGAGGGCGGTGTCTGGGTGGTCGTCGGTGACCAGACGCCGGTGGATCTGCAGCGCCTTCTCGTACAGCGGCTCGGCCTGGGCGTACTTCCCCTGGGCGCCGAGGTTGCACGCCAGGTTGTTGTAGCTGGTGGCGGTTTCGGGGTGGTCGTCGGTGAGCAGACGGCGGTGGATCGCCAGCGCCTTCTCGTACAGCGGCTGGGCCTGGGCGTACTTCCCCTGGGCGTTGAGGTTGAGCGCCACGCTATTGTAGCTGTTGGCGGTGTCGGGGTGGTCGTCGGTGAGCAGGCGGCGGCGGATCGCCAGCGCCTTCTCGTACAGCGTCTGGGCCTGGGCGTACTTCCCCTGGGCGTTGAGGTTCAGCGCCAGGTTGTGGTATCTGTTGGCGGTGTCGGGGTGGTCGTCGGTGAGCAGGCGGCGGTAGATCTCCAGTGCCTTCTCGAACAGCGGCTGAGCCTGGGCGTACTTCACCTGGGCCTGGAGGTTACCCGCCAGGTTGTTGTAGCTGTGGGCGGTATGAGGGTGGTCGTCGGTGAGCAGGCGGCGGTTGATCTCCAGCACCTTCTCCAACAGTGGTTGGGCCTGAGTGTACTTCCCCTGCTTCCAGAGGATGCCCGCCACGTTGTTGTAGCTTTGGGCGGTGTCGGGGTGGTCGTCGGTGAGCAGGCGGCGCCGAATCTCCAGCGCCTTCTCCACCAGCAGCATGGCCTGGGCGTACTTCCCCTGGCGGAGGAGGGTTACTGCTTGCTCATTCATGGTATATGCCGATTGGTAGGCGACTCGATCCTCGTGCGGCATCAGCGCCACCCGGCGCAACGTCTTGAGACGCCACTCCGCGTTCAACGTCTCGAAGTGCGTCGGCCCCTGGGCCCGCGTCCGCAAGGCGAGCAGTTCCTCTCCCCTCGCAATCGCCTGGTCCCAGCGATCGGCCTTCAGGGCCTTGTCGATCTCCTCATCCAGTTGCTTGGCTCGTGTCTCGTCGTCGCCGGTCAGCTTGCGCAATCCCGGCGCGGGGGGTTGACCGGCCGATGGTTTTGGCGCGGGGGCTTGTCCAGAAACAGGAAATGGTATGAAAAAGACGAGCGACCCAAACAACGGCGCCATGAGTTTGCTGAGCATGAGAGGCCTCCGCCGAACGAAGAGAGGGTGAGTAGGCGCAGCGCAAGCCGCCAGTTTGTTCAGGAGGAACAATCGATTTAACCACGGAGCACACCGACAGACACGGAAAAAATGAGACTGTAGCATCATTACTGGAGCGGGTCGCGCGCTGATGAGCATACCAACCCGAAGCGCAAGTTTTGGTGTTGCGCTTCTTGGATTTCGCCCCGAAGGGGCAGCGACATTCCAGCCCAGGGCAACGCCCTGGGAACTGGATTGCGTGGTGAAGATCGCCCTGAAAGGGCACAACAAGCGTGTGGTCGAGAACATTGTTGCGCCCTTTCAGGGCTGGAAGAATCCTCATTGGGATCGGTTTCCCAGGGCGCTGCCCTGGGCTGATATGTTACTGCCCCGTTCGGGGCGAAGACGCAAAGGCGTAACTTCAAAACGCGCAAGCGAGGGACCTAAACCCTGCACCTGGAGGGATTCCGCACCGATCCCCGCGCTGGCGCGTCGGGTTAGTATGAGCATACGCTCCCTCCCCTCCACGCGATGAGCACTCCGCCGATCCCGGTCATGATGCTAACGACTCGAAATAATGATGATGTATGAAATCGTCCGTTCAATCTGCCTTTTCCGTTTCCGTGTCCTTCGGTGCTTTCGGTGGTTGAAAAATAAATCTCACTTGGTCTTCCCCTCCTTCCGCGGTTTAACCGGGAAGGCCACCGCCCGGATCGCCTCGACGCCGGGAGCAGACCGAAGGGCGCGGCAAGTCGCGTCCAGCGGCGGCGGCAGGCCGGCCAGCGGGCGGATCTCGCCGCGCTCGCCGTCGCTCTCGAAATTGTGTCCGTCATAGCGCCATACGATCCCGCTCTCGGCCGGTGTCCAGGGCAAGGCCCCCAGCGCTTTCGACCACTCAGAATAGGGTGGCAAAGGTTTCGCCGAGGCGACCAGCACGAACACCTGGGTGCCAACGCCGTCGGTCAGGCCGAAGCCCGTACCGCCGTCGGGTGGGAAGTCGATCGTGGTCGCTCTGGATGGCGCGGCCGCCGGTTTTTCGGGATAACAGAGCTGCGTCGTGCCGTCAGGGTTCAGAGCGAGCAGGTAGCAATAGCCCGGCACGCTGAGCCGGGCTTGAATTCTCGCATCCTGCGAGAGCCGGCCCGCGAACACGTCGATGCCGATCATTCCCGACGGATCGTCCTCTGCCCGGCGATGCAGCGCGACCTGGAGCGACTCGATCCGCAGCGGCCCGGTTGAGGAAGGGCCCGCATCAGAAGGCGCGGCGTGCTTCGCGTTCGACACCGGTGCCTCCCGCGGCCACCATGACCAGACAACCATCGCCGAGGCCAGAAGCAACAAGGCCCCGGCCTGGATTGCGAGACGGCGGGGCCGATGGAGGAAACCGTCGAGCGAGCTTGCCATGTCGTCAGCCGAGGCGAAGCGATCCTTCGGCTCGGCCGACATCGCCTTCAGGACGATGCGCTCCAGGCCGCGCGGGACCTTCTTAGCCCGCAGCGCGGCGCGGTCGAAGTCGCATCGGCTGGCGCGGCGCCATTGTTCGTTTTGGGTCTTTCCTCCAAACGGCGCTTGCCCGGTCAGAAGGAGGTAGAGCACGCCTCCCAGGCCGAAGATGTCACTCGGCGCCCCGACACGTTCTGACTCGCCGCGTGCCTGCTCCGGGGCCATGAAGGCCAGCGTTCCCCCCGAAGGGCCCGCCTGGCTGTCGGACCAGGCGTGCCGCCAGCGGGCCACGCCGAAATCGATCAGCCGCGGGCGGCCCGACTCGTCGATCAAGATGTTCTTGGGCTTGATGTCCTGGTGGACAACTCCGCAACGATGAACGTACGCGAGTGCCCGCGCAATCACGGCGACCCAGTCAGCCGCCTGGTAGGATGTCGGCAGCGATTGGTCGGCAACCTGCTGGAGGTTGTGCCCTCGCACGAACTCCATCACGACGAACGGACGGCCTTCGTGGACGTCGAGGTCGTGGACGCGCACCAGGTTGGGATGATCCAGCGAGCAGAGGATCTCGGCGTCTCCCTTCAGGAGGCTGCGGTCGATCGGGCTCGGCTCGTGAGCGATCTTGATTGCCACGTCGCGGGGCAACGTCGGGTGCACGGCGCGATAGACCAGGGCCTGGCCGCCGGAATCGAGCTCGCCGACGATTCGATACCGGCCGATGCTCTCGGGCCGGGTCGTGGCGGACTCGTTCGTTGCCGGGCCCGTTGAGTTGCCCGCGGTGGGCTCCGTTGTGGTGGGCATGCTTGTCGTCTCCGCCTGAGGCTCGACCGTGGGCGATCCGGCGCCGGCCCCGCCAGGCAATTCCGCGGCCGCCTGGTGCACTGCCGAGACCTCGGCCCGCAGCCGCTCGACCCGCACCCGGCACGCGCCGCATGCGGCCACGTGCCGTCGCAGCGCGTCGGGAACTTCCTCCCCCAGAATCATGGGCAGCAACTCATGAATCTCCGGGCAATGGTTCGAGGACATCGGCCAGATCCTCCAGGTGCTCGGCGCAGAACCGCCGGATCCGGTCCAGGATACGCGAGCAGTTGACGTTGACGGCTCTTGACCAACCGCGCGAAGACGTCCTGCACGACGTCGCGGACGTCTTCCTCGCCGAGTCCCCTCTGGCGCACGTAGGCCGTCAGCAATGGCTGGTAGAGAGCGACAAATTCGCCCCAGGCCTTGGTATCGGCCGGGTCGCGTATCCTGACAAGCAGCGTGCTTCGTGTCTGGTCCATCAGGGACCTCGACTTGACCGGGGGGAGCGGTCTCGGGATCGGACAGCTCATGATAGATCAGTTTCGTCGGGACGACCACTGCCCGGCGCAGGAGCTAACGTGGTCAGTGTTCGGTGTTCGGTGAAAAGATCGGGGGACTCTATCAGGGTGATACGCTCCTATTCCTGGAATCTTTCAGATCGGGACGGCAATTTCGAGACTTCTCGCTGAAGACCACCGCCCGGACCCCCTCACCCGGCCTGCGGCCGACCTCTCCCCGTGGGGGCGAGGTGTCAACACGAAAGGCCCGGTGCGTTCTGACCTTACGGCAAGTAGGAGTAAACCGGTCGCCCTCGCCCCTTTTGGGGAGAGGGATGGGGTGAGGGGGCGGGCCGACCGTTGATCGCGGTCTAACTCCGCCTAACCAGGTGGTCTTCAGCGAGAAGTCTCGAAATTCCTCCCGTGATCGCCCTGAACTTGACAGGAGCCGAGGAAAACCGAGAACATCATGCAAGGGTAAGGATTCACTCAAATCCAAGGCCCAGGGTCATTCTTGATCCGCACTGATGTTTTCTTTCGATCCGTTCACCCTTCGGGATTTTCTTCCGATGGCACCCCAAGACCTCGTGGAGGCAGTCCGACGCCGGCCCTTCGCTCCGTTCCGGATCACCTTGACCGAGGGAAGCACGTATGAGGTGCGACACCCCGAGCTCTGCATGGTGGGTCGGCGGGCGGCGATCGTCGGAGTCCCCGTCCCAGGCGATCCTGACCTGCTGTTCGACCGCTCGGTGACGATCGATCTCCTCCACATCGTCAAGCTGGAACCGGTGGACTTGACAGCTCGATCGACCCCGAGCCAATCCTCCTGATTGCGAGCCAGGAATCACCTCGGTAGCGGCGCGTTTGGTACCGACCTCATCGCACCGCCCCGCCGTTGACGCGAACGATCTGCCCGGTCATGAATTCCGATGCCGGGCTGACCAGAAAACGGGCGACTTCGGCGACGTCTTCGGGTGTGCCCCAGCGTGCCAGAGGGGTCTCCGCGAGCACGCGGTCGTGCCAGGCCTGCGAGCTGCCTTCGCCCCAGGCCGTCTTGATCCAGCCGGGGGCCAGCGCATTGACCCGCACCGCCGGCGCCAGGCTCAGGGCCAGGCTGCGCGTGAAGGCCAGGATGGCTCCTTTGGCCGCGGCGAAGAGCTCGCCCGAGTCCCCTTCCATGCCGGTCTCGGCCTGGTCCCAGCCCATCGTCACGATCGAGCCATGTCCCTGTGTCTTCATCTTCCGCCCCACCGCGCGGCAAAGTCGGATCGTTGCGACGACGTCGACGGACCAGAGCAGGTCGAGCTTGGTGTCGAAGGGAAGCTTGGCGGCCGCGCCCGTCAGCGTGTCGGCGCCGGCAAGATGGAGCCAGGCGTCGAGTCCGCCCCAGAGAGCCCAGGCTTCCTCCACCAACCGATCGCCGGCCGCGCGATCGGCCAGGTCGGCCATCAACACCGCCGCGCGGCCACCTCGATCGCGCACCAGGCTCGCAACCTCCAGGGCCGCGACCCGCGATGTCCGCCCGTGAACGATCACGTCGGCGCCGGCGCCCGCCAGCGCCAGGGCCACCGCCTTGCCGATGCCCGTCGTCGAGCCCAGCACGACCGTCCGACACCCGCGCAAGTCCGCTCTTGATCGATTGCTGGACATCGCGACGAAAACCTTGTCCGATCGGGCTGGTCCGAGATCCGGATGGTCGCGTAGATTCGTCCTTATCCTCATCCACGCGACCTCAACGTTATTCTACGAACCCAAGTCGAGTCCGCCCATGGGCAAGCCGCTCTTGCGTTTCCAGCGGGTCCTGGTTTTCCTGCGAACCGGTTGGTCGATCCTCGGGATCACTCTCGTCGTCCTGCTGCTGGCGGAAGCCGGCTTCCGGGTGATCTTTGCGGTCCGCGACCGGTCCGCTGCCGAGCCGGCCCCCGATCGCCGCGTCCTCGTTGAGGGTTATGGAGGGGATACATGGCCAGTAGAACACTATCGCGAGCTGGGACAGCTTGAAGAACGCTGGCAGCCTTACGTCTACTTTCGGCCGAAGCCGTTTGAGGGGAGCACGATCAGGGTCGGGTCCGATGGCCTGCGCACAACCTGGCAGCCGCCCGCCAACCGCGACGATCGACCGCAGCCCGAGAGCGTCAAGGTCCTGATGCTGGGAGGTTCCTCTCTCTGGGGATTCGGCGCGCGCGACGACCGGACAATTCCCTCTCTGCTGGCTCGCGCGCTTGACGAGCGAGGTCAGCGCGTCGAGCTCAAGAACCTGTCCGGGATCGGCTACGTCAGCACACAGGAACTGATTGCGCTGCTCCGCGAGCTCCAGGCGGGATACCGGCCCGACGTCGTGATTTTCTACGACGGAGTCAACGACACGACGTCGGCCTTCCTGGGAGGGGAAGCCGGGCTGACGACCAACGAAAGCAACCGGCGCGACGAATTCAACCTGCTGCAGTCGCCGGCCCGGCTGGCGGCCACCCTGACCGCCAAGCTGGTCAAGGACTCCGGCTCCTATCGGTTCGCGCGGGCCGTCCGGCGCCGATTCGAGGGAGGGACCACGGCAGCGAACGCCGCACCGTCCGACGAGACCCTGCGCCGGCTCGCCCGCGACGTCGCCGCCCGCTACGCCGCCAACATCGGAATCGTCGAGAGCTTGAGCCGGGGATACGGCTTTCGTCCCTTGTTCTTCTGGCAGCCGATCGTTTTCACCAAGCATGCAATGGTTCAGGTCGAGCGCGAGGAGGCCCAGCGATACGCCTGGACCGAGCAGTTGTTTCGCGCTGTCTACGGCAGGATTCAGGCATCGCCCGAGTTGAAAACCGACCCGGCGTTTCAGGACCTGAGCGGAATCTTCGACGGCACCGAAGGCCTGGTGTTCATCGACTACTGCCACACGACGGAGTCGGCCAACGCACGGATCGCGGTCGTGATGGCTGACCGCGTGCTCGAGGGGCTCCGCCCCATCGAGCCTGCGGCCACGAAACAGCCCTGAGTTTGCGGACGAGGCCGCAACTTTCACGGAGGAAGGATCGAATGCGCGATGTCGGATGCCTTCCGGCTCATGCTACGATGGAGCGGAGGACTACGTGACGATGAACAAGCCTTTCGACGCGACGGCGCGGGAATTGATCGAGCTTGGACCGGCCGCTTGGTTGGAGTATCTCGGAATCCCGGTGCCAGATTCGAGTCGGGTGAGGGTGATCGACTCGAACCTCTCGACGATCACCGCCGAGGCCGACAAGGTGTTGCTGGTCGAGGACCCGAAGCCATGGATCCAGCACGTCGAGCTCCAGGCAGGCCGCGACACACGGTTGAACGAGCGAGCGCAACGGTATAATACCTTGCTGGGTTACAGGTTCAGGATACCCGTTCGGACCAGCCTGATCTTGCTCAGGCCAGAGGCGGACGGGCCCGAATTGACCGGTGAGCTCGAGAAGCATCTTCCCTGGGGAGAACGGAACTCCTGGTTTGGGTATAATGTCGTAAGGGTCTGGAAGCAGCCGGTGAAGGACCTCCTGGCGGCCGGTTTACCGATTTTACCACTCGCGCCGGTGTCGGACGTCGAGCTCGAGCAGGTGCCCGGCGTTCTGCTGACGATCTCGCGGCGATTCGTGAACGATACGACCCCGGATCAGACGGCCTTGCTGTGGGCCGCAACCAAAGTCTTGATGGGACTACGCTATCCGGCAGAAAAGGTTGATGAGTTTACCGAGGAGGTTTCCGCCATGATTCTGGGGATCCGCGGGATCGAGGAATCGTCCGTTTATCAGGCGATCTTCGCCAAGGGCCGCGCGGAGGGTGAAGTCATCGGCCGCGAAGAGGGCGTGGCCTTGGGCGCCACTCAGGAGGCAAGGAAGAACTTGCTCCTCCTGGGCCGCCAGAAGCTCGGTCAGCCCGATGAGCGGGTGCTTGCCCAGATCGCGGACCTGACCGACCTGGATCGCCTGGACTCCCTGCTCGGCCGCATCCTCGACGTATCGAGCTGGGACGAACTCCTGGCTCCTCCAAAGACTTGAGGGTTTCCGCCATGATTTTGGGGATCCACGGGATCGAGGAATCGTCCGTTTATCAGGCGATCTTTGCCAAGGGCCGCGCGGAGGGCGAGGTTCTCGGCCGCGCCGAGGGACGCGCCAAGGGCGAGGCCATTGCCCGCGCCGAGGGGCGCGCCAAGGGATTCGCCGAGGGATTCGCCGAGGGCGAGGCCTTCGGCGCCACTCAGCAGGCGCGGAAAAGCGTGCTCCGCGTGGGCCGCCAGAACTTAGGTCCACCCGACGAGCGGGCACTTACCCAGATCGCGGACATGACCGACCTGGATCGCGTGCAGTTCCTGCTCGACCACGTGCTCAAAGTAGAGAGCTGGGACGATCTGCTCGCGCCCCTCCAATCTTCTCAATGACTCGAACGCGGGGTGACGACGGCCTCGCGAGAGCTCCCGTCGTTCTCCGCTGTAGCGACGCACGTCCGGGCGGTGTAAAATGAATACTCGCCCGATCCCTCCAAACCGCCCCCACCCTGTTGTCCGTTCGAGCGCGATCATCTTGGAACGCCATGATGCCAGAGACCTTCATCCTCATCCCGGGCCGCACCAGCAGGCAGGGGTGCGGTATCAGTGAGGGGAAATTCAAGCAGGAATACCAGGAAGAGACGCACGTTCTGCAGGTCGCGCCACAGGACATGAAGCGCCTTGGGTTGGCGGAGGGCGACCGGGTTCGACTCCGGAGCGAGACCGGACAGATCGAAGTTCCCGTGACTCCCTCTCGAGGCGATGAATTGCCCCCCGGAATCCTCTTCATCGCCTATGGCGACCTCTCCAGCCGGTTGATGGGGGCCGACACACACGGCTCGGGCATTCCGACGAGCAAGGGATTGGACGTCGTGCTCGAAAAAATTCGATAATGATTTGCAGATTCATATGGTGAATGGAGTGTTAGACCCGATGAGCACGGCGACTCTGAACGAGCCCCAGTTGGAAACCAAGATCGTCGAGGATGCAACCTGCACTTTCTGCGGCTGCGTGTGCGACGATATCACGCTCAAGGTCGAGGGCGATCGCATCACCGAGGCCAAGGGTGCCTGTATCCTGGGCAAGTCGTGGTTCTTCAACCATCAGCACTCGGAAGGTTCATCCTGTCTGATCGATGGCCAGCCCGCGGCGCTGGAGGATGGGATCGAACGCGCTGCCCGGATCTTGACCGAGGCGAAATACCCGATCCTCTATGGCCTCTCCGACACGACCTCGGAAGCGCAGCGGGTGGCGGTGTCGATCGGCGACTGGATCGGCGGCTGCATCGACACGACGACCAGCGTGTGCCACGGTCCCTCGGGCATCGCCTTTCAAGATGTGGGCGAGGTCACCTGCACCCTGGGTGAGATCAAGAACCGGGGCGACCTGATCATCTTCTGGGGCTCCAACCCCGCCGAGAGCCACCCGCGCCACTTCACCAAGTACAGCTTGATGCCCAAGGGGCTGTTCGTACCCCGCGGCCGCAAGGACCGCTACTGCGTCCTCGTCGACGTGCGCAAGACCAAGAGCGCCAAGGCGGCCGACTTGTTCATCCAGATCAAGCCGCGCAAGGACTTCGAGGCGCTCTGGGCCTTGCGCGCCCTGGCCAAGGGAGTCGACCTCGACCCCGCCGAGATCGAAGCCGAGACCGGTGTTCCCCTGGCCACATGGCAGTCACTGATGGACCGGATGAAGCAGGCCAAGTACGGCGTGATCCTGTTCGGCATGGGCGTGACGATGACGCGAGGCAAGCACTTGAACAGCTACGCCCTGCTCGCCCTGGCCCGCGACATGAACGCCCATACCCGATTCGTCTGCAAGCCGATGCGGGGTCACGGCAACGTCACCGGTGCCGACAACGTCGTGACCTGGCGAACCGGCTACCCGTTCGCGGTGAACATGGCGCGCGGCTATCCCCGGTTCAACCCCGGCGAGTACACGACCGCCGACACGCTGGGCCGCGGCGAGGCCGACGCGGCGATGATCATCGCCAGCGATCCGATGTCCAACTTCTCGCAGGCGGCCCGCGAGCATCTGGCACGCATCCCCTCCATCGTCCTGGACCCCAAGGATACGCCCACAACCCGCGCCGCCACGGTCGTGTTCCACACCGCAACCTACGGGATTAACACCGCGGGAACCGTCTATCGCATGGACGACGTGCCGATCCCCCTTCGTCCTGCCTTCGATTCCCCGTTCCCGAGCGACGAAGAGGTCCTGAGGGGGATCGAGCGCCGCGTTCGGGAGCTCACGACAGCCGAGCATTACTGAGTCGCGCGTAAACTCGGCGGGCACAAAGGCCCGCCCCACTGAAGAGGCTCTGGAATTAGACGTGGTCGGGCCTCTGTTCCCGCCAACCGGATCGAACGCCACGATGTCGCTCACGTTGAGATACCACGCGCACACGTCCGTCCCTGTCGAGATCGAAGGGGTGGTCCCCGACCGCCTCCGCGACAAATCCCTGGCCGAGATCGAGCGGATCGAGGCCTACCACGGAAACCGGAAGCTGCCGCTGGCCGAGTTGTTCCAGATCTCCGGCGATCCCTCCGACGCACGGATGAGCTTCGAGGGAGATCTGGCCGGCGTGCACTTCATCGGCTTCGGGATGAGCGCCGGAGAAATCCGCGTGCTCGGCAACGCCGGGCGGCACCTGGGCGGTGAGATGACCGGCGGCTTCATCAAGGTCGAGGGCAACGCCGGCGACTGGGTCGGCGGCGAGATGCACGGGGGGCTGATCCACGTCGCGGGCAGCGCGGGGCATCTGGTCGGCTCGGCCTATCGGGGCAGCAAGCGCGGCATGACCGACGGCACGATCTTGATCGGGGGCGACGTCGGCAGTGAGATCGGTGCTGCCATGCGGCGCGGGACCCTGGCGGTGGGGGGCTCGTGCGGGGATGCGGCTGGATTCAGCATGATCGCCGGCAGCATCCTCGTGTTCGGAAACTGCGGGATCCGGATCGGCGCGGGCATGAAGCGGGGGACGATCGCGCTCTTCGGCGCGGGCCCGGTCCCACTGCTGCCCACGTTCCGGAGCGCAGGCCGCCACCGACCGCTTTTCCTCCGCCTCCTCTTCGGCGAGCTGGCCCGCCTCGGTTTCCCGGCCGACCCAGGTCTGCTCGAGACCGATCTGCTGCTGTACCATGGCGATCTGGTCGCGCTCGGCAAGGGCGAAGTCTGGATGAGAGGCAACTGACGAAACCATCGCGGAACCGATGATCGACTCCGCTCCGCCGGAAAGGCCAAAGGCTTCATGGTCACCGAGTATTTCAAGATCGCCGGGGGAACCGTCTACGACCCCGCCAACGGAATCGACGGCCAGGTGCGCGACATCTGGATCGCCGGCCGCAAGATCGCCCTTGCCCCCACCGATCCCCAGATCAAGCCGGCGCGGGTCCTCGAGGCGGGCGGGCTGGTGGTGATGCCCGGCGGAATCGACATGCACTGCCACATCGCCGGCCCCAAGGTCAACACCGCGCGCAAGATGTGCCCCGAGCAAAAGCGCCGGGACGAGCCGGTCCGCCGCACCAAGATCACCCACAGCGGCACGATGGGCAGCGTGCCCAGCACGTTCGCCACCGGCTACAAGTACGCGGGCCTCGGCTATACCACGGCCTTCGACGCCGCCATTCCACCCCTCTCCGCCCGGCACGCGCACGAAGAATTCGCGGACACCCCGTGCATCGACAAGGGCTTCTACATCTTGATGGGCAACAACCATTACCTGATGCGATCCATCCAGCAGGGGGAGCCGCAGAAGGTGAAGGCCCTGATCGGCTGGCTCCTCTCCTCCGCGAAGGCGTATGCCGCCAAGCTCGTCAATCCGGGCGGCGTGGAGGTCTGGAAGAGCCACCCCTCCGGCAACGTCGACAACATCGACTCGCCCGTCGACCACTTCGGAGTGACTCCTCGACAGATCATCAAGTCGGTGGCTCAAGCAGTCGACGAGCTGAAATTGCCCCATCCGGTGCACATCCACGCCAACAACCTCGGCCTCCCCGGCAACTGGACAACCACACTCGAGACCATGAAGGTCCTGGAGGGTCATCGCGGCCACATGACCCACGTCCAGTTTCACAGCTACGGCGGAGGGGTCGACGACGAAGACTCGTTCTCGTCCAAAGTGGCCCCGCTGGCCGACTACGTCAACGCCCACCCCAACATCACGGTCGACGTCGGCCAGGTGATCTTCGGCGAGACCCTGAGCATGACCGGCGACGGGCCGCTGGGATACTACCTGAGCAAGATCTACAAAACCAAGTGGTTCAGCAGCGACACCGAGCTCGAGGCGGGCTGCGGCATCACGCCCATCGAATACAAGAACACGAGCCTGATCCACTCCTGGCAATGGGCGATCGGGCTCGAATGGTACTTGCTGATTCAGGATCCGTGGCGGGTCGTCATGAGCACCGACCACCCTAACGGCGGCTCGTTCCTGGCCTACCCGCAGATCATCCGGCTGTTGATGGACCGGACTTATCGCCAGGACATGCTCAAGACCGTGCCCCGCAAGGTCCGCGAGCAGAGCGTCCTCAATGAGCTGGACCGCCAGTATTCCCTGTCGGAGATCGCGATCATCACCCGGGCCGGACCGGCCCGGATCCTCGGGCTCAAGAACAAGGGGCACCTCGGCCCGGGAGCCGACGCGGATATCACCATCTATACGCCGAATCCGAATCAAGAGACGATGTTCGAGCTGCCTCGCTTCGTCATCAAGGCAGGACGCGTGATCGTCGAGCACGGAGAGATCCGCGAGGAAACTTACGGCAAGACCCTGCACGTCGCCCCCGACTACGACCACGGCGTCGAACCCGATATCCAGAAATGGTTCGAAGATTCCTACTCGATCCGGTATCGGAACTATCCCGTTGACGTCGACCATCTGCACGAGCACGAAGTGGTCGAGTGACTGCGGCGCGGGGAATGAGGCTTCTGGAATCTGGACTCACGCAGGGGATCGCCGACCTTGACAGAACCCATGCCAATTTCCGAATCAAGGACTCCGGGTGTCCAGGTGGCGGACACGTTTGCCGAGGCCTTTCCGATGACGGCCGCACGCCTGATCGTGACGGCTGACACGCCGGCCTGGGCCGCGGTGGCCGGCCAGACGACGACGGGCTTCGCCACCAGCGTCATCGCCTGCGACGCCGAGGCCGGAGTCGAGCGGACGCTCGGGCCCGCGGAAACCCCCGACGGCCGGCCTGGCGTCAGTATTCTCATGTTCGCGTTCAGCCGCGACGGACTGGAGAAGGCGATCGCAAACCGCGTCGGCCAGTGCGTGATGACGTGCGCGACGACTGCGTGTTACAACGGACTTCCGCTCGGTGAGAAGACGATCAGCGTCGGCGGCAAGCTCCGCTACTTCGGCGACGGCTGGCAGATCTCCAAGCGGATCGGCGGCCGGCGCTACTGGCGCATCCCGGTGATGGACGGCGAGTTCCTGTGTGAGGAGACGTTCGGCACCGTCAAGGGGGTGGCTGGCGGCAATATCATTCTGATGGGGACGGAACCGGCCGCGACTCTCGTGGCGGCGGAGTCCGCCGTGGCCGCCATGCGGCGCTGTCCGGACGTGATCTTACCCTTCCCCGGCGGCATGGCGCGCTCCGGCTCGAAGGTCGGCAGCAAGTACAAGACTCTCCGCGCCAGCACCAACACCGCCTATGCCCCGACCCTCCGCGGCGTGGTCGCAACCGAGATGCCTCCTGACGTGCGCTGTGCCTACGAGGTCGTGATCGACGGACTGACCCTCGATGCAGTCGAACGGGCCACGGCCGCCGGCCTGCGCGCAGCCCGGCGGCATGAGGAATCCATCACTTTGGTCACCTCCGGCAATTATGGCGGCAAGCTGGGCCCTTTCCACATCCGCCTCCACGACGTCCTGAATCGATACGCCGAACCGGATTGAACTTGCGAAGGCTAAGTCAAAGAACGCCATCACCGATGTCCGGGCGTTCGCCCACGGCCACGGCGCCTGACCCCGCACTCTGGAGTGCGGACCTCCAAGCGCAACGACCAGACTACACGAGATAACTGTTGTATTCTGCGGCGGACCACTCCCAGGAGAAGCCCCGCTGAATGTGCCCGATGCCCTCAACAAGCATCGCATAATACGGCTGCATGCCATCCGGAGCGGGTGGCTTGCTGTAGACTTCGATGGCGTCTTCGAGCGCTTGTTCCAAGGCACCAGCCATGTCCGTGAAGAGCCGATACTTTTTTCGCTCCGCAACGCGGTCTTTGCCTGGCTCGGAGAGATACTTGACCTCATTGAACGCTTTCCAGTGGCCGACAATCTCAGGATTGTTATCAGACTCGCGATATAGAAACCCGGTAGCCGCGACCGATGGCGGATGCCAGCGGCTGGATCGGCGATCAACGTCCGGCGTGAATGATGGGATTGCGCGAAGTGGCACGATCTGCTGGAGCAAACCGCCTGTGGCGCGACCGATGCCGACGGCGCCATTCAAGTAGAATTCGTTCGCCATGCCGAACGGTTCATACAAGGACGGCATGACCCCGAACGCGGCCCCCTGAAGCGCTGCCATATACCCTTCATGGAAGATGAACAGCAAGACGAGGACGTTTGCCTTATAATCCTCCGCAAGCCGCCGCAGGAATAGCAGCCCCTCGCGCCCCTCGTCGCCGGGAATCGGGAAGAATAGGAACTGTGCTTTGGCGTCGTTGCCAGGCTTTCTCAGGAAGTTGCGGATCGCTTCGGCAGCGACATCATAACCTTTCTGCCGCGTGTCGTCCCGACCGGCAAGGACGAACCAGGGCATGTCGGCACTAGCCTTCGCTTTCGCGACGAAGTTGGCAATGTGGCCCCACGCCGGATGTATCTCGTCTGGCGTGAATTCAGCCAGGGCAGCGACAGCCGCCGTCTTTTGCTTGGATTTCCACTCTTTCAGCGGTCCATACATGTGTCGCCGAGCGTCCGCCAACTCAGGCTTTTCGGGCACGGCCAAGGAAGTGAAGGGGCCGTTGTTCACGCCGACCAAGTTGGGTGACTGAAGAATGTCCTGCAAGTGGTCGGCCATGACCCCGGATTGAAAGATGTCCTCGGTGAAGTCTCGCGCGAACTGCTCCGATACGGTGAAGAATGGCTTATTCAGCAAAGGCATGGCACGGCCCAACACTGTGGACACCGGAATGGCACGGTTCAACGCCTTGGACTGGACCTCGAGCGCGGGCACATGCTCAGGCTTGATGCCAACGCCCAGCAAGTCCGCCGGCTCGATCCGACCGCTGTCGTAGCTGTTGTGAAGGGTGAGAAAAAGTCTGGTGTTGTGGTTCCGGTCTGGCCCAGCGAGAGCCAACGCCGCCGTGGCTGCTTGCCAGTCCTGCATGACCAACGTCCAGTGGATGTCAGCCCCTAGCTCTCGAAGGGCGCGAGCTACAGCGGCGCCGAAGAAAAGCGAATCACGACGTAGAATCGCCCACTGGTTAGCAGCGTTGCTGCCAACGTCGTAGGGGTGCTTCAAGCCCCCGAAGAACCGCTCGTCTTTCTCACCAATTTGGCGGACTTTCGGCAGGGGGTAGTCTTGAGCATCGAGGAAATACCAATGCCACCGATCATCGTAGCGGTAGATGTTGACTTTTACAGATTCGTCAAAGAAGGGAACATTGAACGTCCCGACCGGCCGCACGGGAAGAGAGCTCGTTTCGGGGATCCTGTGGTGAAACGGCGTGATGACGCTCGTGGCCAGGCCCGCCGCACTTCGCAGATAGCCCGGCAGGTAATTCATGACGGCGGTGATGCCGCCGCAGCGAGCGAAACGCGACTCGTAGGCGACGAGGAGCACTTTCTTCATGGCTCTCAAACCCTGCAAGAGGCACCCTTGCTAGAGCCAAGCGCGCCTCGCTCTTGTTTCTGCTGACCTGCATGAGATCACGCCTTGGTCCGCAGAAGACAAGGCGGTTTGGAACCGTTTTCGTAAAAACTGTTTTCAAACTAACGACTTGGACCTCGTGCATCAAGGTCCCTCCGGAATCCCATCCGGACCCGTCGCTCCGTAGAATCAACTGCCGTTGCCTCGCCAAATCGAGACAGGGGTAAACCCAACAATCATTCCGGTCTCCGCCTCCGCTCCCCCCTAGCCCGCCACCTGACCGCGGGCACGAACTCACAACCGTTTCTCCGCCCTCATCGAACCGGTAGAATGAAAGGTCTTGCGGGTCGGCCCGAGCGTAAGACTCGGGCTGACCGAGGCGCCCCCAATCGGACTCACTGATGACGATGTCGTTAAATTGTCGTGCGCTGGAGGTGGTCGAGGCTCTGCTGGCCCATGCGGAGGAGCGGCGCGTCGCCGTTCATCTCGTTGAAGGGGGCGGCCGGTACGTCGATTGCGGGATCGAGCGGCGCGGCGGCATTCTGGCGGGCATCGAGCTGGCGCGGATCTGCTTGGGGGGCCTGGCCGAGGTGTCGATCGTGCCCGGCGAGTCTGGAGGGAGGGCCGTCCCACTGGTTCAGGTCGTCACCGACCATCCGGTGCAGGCGTGCCTGGCCAGCCAGTACGCGGGGTGGGCGCTCAAGGATGGGAAGTTCTTCGCGATGGGTTCGGGCCCGATGAGGGCCGCCGCCGGCAGCGAGGCAATCTACGACGTGGTCGGGTTCCGCGAGACGGCCATTGCCGTTGTCGGCGTGGTCGAGACGCGCAAGCCGCCGCCGCCGGCAATCGTGGCCAGGATCGCCGCGGCCTGTCGGGTTGAGCCCACGGCGGTCACCTTACTCGCGGCACCCACGGCCAGTCTCGCCGGCGGCGTTCAAATCGTCGCCCGGTCGGTCGAGACCGCGCTGCACAAGCTCGCCGAGCTCAAGTTCGACCTCTCGCGGATCGTTTCGGCCCACGGCACGGCTCCCTTGCCGCCGGTGGCCGCCAGCGACCTGGCCGCCATCGGCAGGACCAACGATGCCGTCCTCTACGGTGGCCGCGTGATCCTCGCGGTTACCGGCGACGACGCCAGCCTCGAGGCGATCGGGCCCCAGGTCCCGTCGTCGGCATCGCACGATCACGGCGAGCCGTTCGCGGCAATCTTCGCCCGCTACAACAACGACTTCTATGCGGTCGACCCTCATTTGTTCAGCCCCGCCGAAATCGTCTTCCAGAACGTCGAGACCGGCAACGTCCATGCCTACGGGCGCGTGGCCGGCGACGTCGTGGCGCGGTCGTTCGGCGCCTGAACGGAGCCTGGAACCCGGAACCTGGACTTCGTGCCCGTTTGAAAGCTTGGATTGACTCCATGACTTCGCTGGTTGCCCTGGTCTCCGGCTTTGGCTGGCATGTCTCCGACCTCCGGCGCGCGGCGGAGCGGATCGGCGTGTCGTTGCACGCGGTACCGTTTCCGCGGGTCTCGGCGCTCGTGGGAATGGATCGGGAGGTTCCCGAAGCGACGCCGACGCCGCGCGGGCTCGCCGGCGGCCCACCGCACGTCAGCGCGGCCGGCCACGACCTCACGGCCGCCGACGGCGTCCTGGTTCGGATGATGCCGCCGGGAAGCCTCGAGCAAGTCGTCTTCCGGATGGACGCCCTGCACCGGATCGCGGCGCTGGGAATTCCGGTCCTCAATCCGCCGCGAGCCGTGGAAGCGGCCGTGGACAAGTACCTGACGCTCTCCTTGCTCGAGGCGGCGGGCATCCCGGTACCGCCGACCTGGGCCGGGGAATCGGCGACCGAGGCGCTGGCGGCTTTCGACGTGCTGGGGGGCGACGTGGTGGTCAAGCCGCTGTTCGGCTCCGAGGGGCGGGGCCTGGTGCGGATCAGTGACAAGGAGCTGGCATGGCGGACCTTTCACGCCCTCGAACGCCTCTCCGCCGTCCTCTATCTTCAGCGAATGGTACGGCATCCGGGCCACGACATCCGGGTGTTCGTGCTCCGCGGTTCGGTCCTGGGAGTGATGCGCCGCCATGCGACCCCAGGCGAATGGCGCACCAACGTGTCGCTGGGCGGGCGCGCCGAGCCGAGCCGGCTCGACTCCGAGTCCGAGCGCCTGGCGCTGGCGGCGGCCCGCGCCATCGGGGCCGAGATGGCGGGTGTCGACCTGATCGCTGACCTCGACCGGGGGCGGCTGGTCGTCCTCGAGGTCAACGCCGTTCCCGGCTGGCGCGCGCTGGCGCGGGTGACCGGGATCGATGTCGCCGCCGCGATCCTGACGGCCTTGAAAGACGGAGGGCGGTGACATCGCCACCACGAGCCGTGAAGCCGCGGGATCGCCTCGAGATGTGCCGCCCGGGCCGGGTTTCAGCCCAGGCCGGCTGGCGCAGATCGCCTGCCTGCTGGAGGTAACCGCTCTCAAGCCGGGGAACGTCCATCGTCTCGCCGACTTCGCCGACTTGGATCTCGTCGATTTTCTCTTGAGCGCAACCGCGATCGCCGGGCCTCTGGACCGGGCGCGCGACGAAGGCGTCGGCCGGGCCGTTCTGGCCGCGATCGAAGCGACCCGCCGTGTCGTCACCACCAACACGAACCTCGGGATCGTCTTGCTGCTGGCGCCTCTGGCCGCCGTGCCCGAGAGCGCCCGACTGGCCGAAGGGGTCGAAGCCGTTCTGGCCGCGACCACCGTCGACGACGCCAGACAGGTCTATCGTGCGATCCGGCTGGCTCAGCCGGGCGGGCTCGGCGAGGTAGCCGATCAGGACGTCACCAGCGAACCGACGATCACCCTCCGCGCGGCCATGATCCTGGCCGCCGAGCGAGACTCGATCGCGCGTCAGTATGCGAACGGATTTCGCGAAGTCCTGGGCGAGGCGCTGCCGGCCCTTCGCGAGTCCTTGCAGGCGGGCCGGCCGCTCGAAACCGCTGTCGTCGCCGCCTATCTCAACGTCCTGGCACATCACCCGGACTCGTTGATCGCCCGCAAGTACGGCCTGGCCCACGCATCCGAGGTCTCGCGCCGCGCCGCCGGCCTGCTCGACGCCGGCTGGCCCGAGCGTGATAAGGCACGGCTCCTTTGTGAGGAGTTCGATGCCTGGCTGCGGCAGCCGAGCAACCGATTCAACCCGGGAACGACCGCCGACCTGGTCACGGCTGCCTTGTACGCCGCCCAGAGAGAAGGGATAATAAATTTGCCATTCGCTCGAAGCTATGCCGACTTGTCCCATTGAGACCCAATTGCCTCAGTTTGAGGTGCCAGATGGAAATGTTGAAATGAGGGCAATCGTCCTCGACGGCTGCGATGGGGCCTAGTCAACACATGGTCACGGTTTCGAACGATCAACTGGCTTCACTCGCCGAACGAATCATCGATCTGGCCAATCCTCGTCAAGTCATTCTCTTCGGGTCCCAGGCGCGAGGAACAGCCGAGCAAGATTCCGACATCGATCTGTTGATCATCGGAGATCGGTCCCCCGAGGAGAGATGGAGCCGGCGTCGCGAAATTGGACGCATTCGGCGCGGTCTTCCCCTCATTGGTGTGCCAATCGATATCCTCTTCTTCACCCCCGAGGAGGTCGAGAAATGGCGGCACACAACGAATCACGTCGTCAGCGAAGCTCTGCGTGAGGGGAGAGTGATCTATGAGCGACCTTGAACACGCAAGGTCGCTCCTCAGAGTAGCCCGAACGGACCTCCCTTCCTTGAACGGGATCCCCCTACCATGCCGTCCTCACGCTTCACGGTTCGCGTCACCAAGGATTACCTGGTGTTTTGCTCGGCGCATTTCATTACTTACGACGGCGACCATTGCGAGCGGATCCACGGGCACAATTACCGAACTGCGGTCGAGTTTGAAGGGGACCTCGATCAGAACCATTACGTGGTCGACTTCATCGCACTCAAGGACCTGACCCGCGTGATCACGGACGAGCTGGACCACCGCATGCTGCTGCCGGCACGCAGCCGGCAGATCCTGCTGCACGAGGAAGGCGCGAATGTGCGCGTCACCTACCGCGATCGCTCCTGGAGCTTTCCGCGCGACGAGTGCGTCCTGCTGCCGATCGCCAACACGACGGCCGAGCTTCTGGCGGACTACATCGCGGGCCGGATTCGCCAGGAGGTGACCGCGCTGGGTTGGAGCCCCCCCCGCATCCTGCGAGTCGAGGTCGAGGAGTGCTTCGGCCAGTCGGCATGGGTCGAGTGGCGCCGGGATGACGACGCGTTCGTGAGCACGTGACCCGGCCCAGCCGAAACCAAACAGGAATGAATCACGGTTGCCGTCGCGGACGACGTGACAATTTCACGGATTTGAACTCGCGCTTGCCCGACTCCTGGATCACGGCGTACCCGGAGCACATCCTCTGAGTACCGTCGCGATGAGGCCGGAGCCGCCGCGAGCGCGCGACGTCGTCGTCGGGTGATCCGCCGCGCCGAACTCGACTTGCCGCCCTTTATGCCAGCGCTCACTCCCGAACCTATCCGGCTACCGCCGCCCGGCGTGTTCTGGCAATTGACGAAACGATCGTTGAGGGGTACCGTATCTTCAGCCGGTGGACGAAACTCGGCTCCATGCCGTGTGACTGGCCTGCGAAAGCAGGCTGGCCCTATATCCCCGGCGATCTTCTCTCCAATGCTCCCAGCGTCAATGGGTTACGTTGCGAGTAGTATTCGCCGTACTCGTTCTTCGTCACGTCATCGATGTCGTGGACCAAGCTGACCTTCGACCAGACGAACTCCCAATACCGCACTTCCTTCCTCTCGTAAAACCGCTGTAGCGCCCAGAGGAAATAGTCCGCTGCCTGGAGGCTGGGGTCGTTCACTGGCACGCTGGCGATGACCTCAATCGGGGCCGTGCCTTCGATACCCCAGCTTCGCCGCAGGTTGTTGCGAGCGTTCTCCAGAGCATTGAGCAAGGCAGCCGTGCGATCCGCAGCCCCCCGCTTGGCAAAGACGACGCGGTAGGCGTTATCCTGGTGCAGCCGCTCCTTGAAGAGACGGGCCACGCACCGGTCGTAAAGCTGATTGGGATGATAGCGGTACTGAGGCTGCTTGAGGTTATGCTCCCGCACCAACTGAACGATTCGACGCTTGTCTCGCACCACGGCGAAGAACCGCAGTTCATGCCGCATGAGCAAAGAAAAAACGTCTCGTCGAATTTCGGGAATGTCGTCCTTGGCGTGGAAGGCGATTGCCGTCTTTTTTCTTTCCACCTGCATCGACGGCACGCCCTTGAAGTACGGATCGTTGAGCATCTTCTGCCGCAACTCCGCTAGCTCCTTGCTGAGAGCTTCCGGTGCTGCCACGTCGAGCAGGCCGAGCATGAAGAACGTGGAACAACCTTCCTGCCCCACGACGATCTGCTTGCGGCGATTGAACAAAACGGGATCACCGGCTTCGTCCACGAAGTAGTGCTTTTTCTGATCGCCGGTAACCGGGGTCTCGTCAGCCACGCTCGTCTCCTACACATCCTGCACGTCGAACATGAGCCGCTGGAACTTTTCTTCGATCAGGCGGATCGTCGTTTCTCGACGTGAGTCCGGAACCGTTGGCTCTTTCGCTCTTGCTGGATCGTGTGGCCCGACGCGACCCGGCGACGACGTGTCGGGCGGCTGGCCGCGGTCCCACTGTAACGATCTCACACAACCTTGCCATTGTAACCGACGTCGCCACCGTCACGGAGCGAGAATCGAACTTCGAAAAATGCCATCCGGCTCGATCCCAGGGGAGCCGCCGCCCATTAAAGTCGCGCGGTCGTCATTTTCGTGACGCGCGGGATGGAGCGATGGACAGTGAATTTGAACTTGCTCTTGCCCGACACCTGCATCACCGCGCACCCGGAGCACATCTTCGCGTGCGGTCGCGCTGAGGCCGAAGCCGCAGCGAGCGCGACGACGTCGTCGAACGATCCGCCGCGCGAAGACTTGCGAGCCGGCTCTGAGCCCCTGATGGGTGCGACGCTGGTTTCGAGGCTGGCGACCCGAGGCACCTTCATCGGTGAGTCGCCAGCCAGGATCATCCGGTCTCACCGACCCAGAAATCGGCTGCGCCCTGGTTGATCAGGCGGAGCCGAGCCCGAGCCATCGCGCCCATGGACCTCGCGCCGGCCGTTCTGGCCCGGAACAAGTGCCGCGCGGGCCGGGGAGCAGCCGTGCGCGCGGGATAACGGCCCCACGGTGCGGTGCTGAGGGCTCGGGGTCCCGGCGAGTCCCCGTAGGCGGGGGGTATGGGACCAAGGACCAAGGACCACGGACCAGGGTTCACCTTCGTGAAGGTCCGTCGTATGATGGGGAGGGTGTGTGCGTGAACTTGCCTCGCTGGGGCGTTGATCTACCTGCGCAGGTCTATCATGAAGATCCCTGTCTTGATCGAGCCGATTGCAAACGACGGATTCCGTGCGACGGGTGGTCCTCCTTTTGCGGTCACGGCTCAGGGTACGACCCGGGAAGAGGCTCTGGCTCGGCTCCGCGAGGCCATCGATCACCGAATGGCGGAGGGATCGGTCCTCGTACCCTTGGAGATCAACACGACCGAGGAGAATCCCTGGGACGCGGTTGCCGGGATGTTTCGGGACGATCCGCTCTTTGACGACTGGCAGGAAGCGATTGCCGAGCACCGACGCAAGGTTGATGAGGATGAGGACGACGGCTCCCGATGACGCAGTACATCCTGGACACGGATACCCCTTCACGACCTCGGCGATCGCACGATATCAGCAGTTGATCCAGTTGAGACTGAACGTCCACCGCATGGATCTTCTTCTCACTAATCACCACCTCGCAAGGAAGACGAAACGATGCACAAGAGGGGCCAACACAGCTCAGCCCAGGGCAACGCCATGGGAACTATTCCGCGCCCCAAAGGGGCCGCAACATACCAGCCCAGGGCAATGCCCTGGGGACACGTCGACCACCCAAGCCCAAGCCCTGAAAGGGCGACACTTTCTTTTACCCTCGCCCCGCTGGGAGAGGGTGGCCGAAGGCCGGGTGAGGGGCGCGGGCGGTGCTGTCCAGCGAGGACTGGCAACTCGCAATTGACAACTGACAACTGGGAACTGGCAATCTCACCTTTCCCTTGCGTCTTTTCGCCAGTCGGTTATAGTTCGGATAAAGTGGGTAATCCGAACTAAGAATCAAACAATGCCGCGACGTGCGTCGCAACCACAGGCCCGGCCCTCCGAAGGTATCCACCCACGTTGGCGTTCATCGGCAGGCACGGAGCGCGGATGATAAGCGTTTTCCCGGACTGGCGGCGTTTCGCGATCCGGCGGCGGCGTGAGATGACCGGCTGCATCCAGACCGGCTACGAGATGATCCTCCGGGCGGCCGGCGCTCAGGGCATCGACTTCGACAGCTTGCAGGACGACTTCGATCAGCTTGACCCCTCGGGATTCTCGGGGCCCAAGCGTGCCAGCTCCGTGGCGCCGATCCTGCCGTCATGGAGTGCCGAGCCGACGAGGACCGCCTCGGCACCGGTGTTCAAGAGAGCGAGCACCTCCTCGATCCGGGAGATCCCCCCACCCACGCTGAGCCGGACCCGCGGATGGGCCTGGCGGATGCTGGCCATCAGGCCATCGGTGCCCAGACCGCGGCCGGTCCCGACCCGCGAGAGATCGAGCAGAAGAATCTGGCACACGCCGTGCGCGATCGCCTCGCGCGCCAGCTCGCGGGGTTGATCGGCCGACCAGGCGGCCCGCGCGGCCATCCTCGGCCGTCCGTCGAATAGGTCGAGGCTGAAGATGACTCGCTCCGCGCCCGCCCGGTCCACGATCTCGCCGAGCTCGCGCGGACCGCGCACGGTCTCGAGGCCGGCAACGATCGTACAAGAGGAATCGTCGAGATCGAGCAAGGGAGCCGCCGAGTCGACGTCGCACACGCCGGAATCAACGACTAAATGAATACCGAGCGAAACGATCCCCTCGTACACGGCGAGATTCGGCGGCAGGCCGGCGATTGCGTCCAGGTCGGCGAGGTAGAGGGTTTGCAGTCCTAGCGTGTCGCGCAGCGCGCGGGCCAGGGCAATCGGATCGGAAGTTGCGTGCAAGATGCTTCGGATCGGTTGATAATGATCGCGTCGGCCTCCGACGGCGTGGACCGCGTGGCCGGTCTTGAGGTCGAGCACGGGGATGACTGGTAAGGGTATTCTCGCCATGGCGCTGGGAAGAGCACTGACCGTGCTGGTCCATGAATGGGTGACGGGCGGGGGGCTCGCGGGCTCACCCTTGCCCGCCTCGTGGGCGGCGGAAGGTTGTGCGATGCGCCGGGCGATCGCCGCCGAATTCGCCGCAGTGAAGGAGAGACCGATTCGAGTCATCGTGACTCTGGACGCGCGGCTGAAGGAGGATCACGGACCCTGGCTCGTCGCGCCGATCGCCGAGGGGGAGTACGTTGTTCGGCTGCGCGATCTGGCCCGTGCGGCTGATTTTACCGTACTGGTCGCGCCGGAGACGAGAGGAATCCTGGCGTGCTTGACCCGCGAGCTGAAGGAAGCCGGGGCGCGGGTCCTCGGTTCGTCGGCCGAGGCGGTCGAGCTCGCAGGCGACAAGGCTCGAATGGCCGCGCGGCTGGAGGCTCTGGGGATCGACACACCGCGGGTTCGGACGATCATCCCCGCGTTGGGCTTGCCTGCCGGCGCGGAATATCCGGCCGTGCTCAAGCCGGTCGACGGGGCCGGCTCGGTCGATACCTTCTATCTGGCGGACGCCCAACGCTTGCCCGAGAATGCGCGAACGCTGCCGTCGGCAGTACTCCAGAGGTATGTGCCGGGCGTGCCCATGAGCGCCAGCTTCCTGGTGGGCGAGGGCGGGCGGCCGTGGCTGATCGGCATGGGGATCCAGCGGATGGCGGTTCGCAACGGCCGATTTGTTTATCGGGGAGGCATATTGCCCAAATCCTGTCCGCGTGCCTTGCCCCAGATTGAGCCGGCCGTTCAAGCAGTCACGGGCCTGCGCGGGTTCGCCGGCGTCGATTTCATCTGGGACGCCAAGGGAAGTCATGCCACCATACTGGAGATCAACCCGCGACCGACGACGTCGTGCGTCGGGCTCTGCCGGCTCGTGCCTCCGGGGCACCTGGCCCGGGCGTGGCTGGACGCCTGTGAGCCATCGACCGGAGATCTCGAGCTGCTGGACGGGTTGTCCCGGATCGTTCACGGGCAGAAGAGCCTGGCCTTCGATGCCAGGGGTGAGTTCATCGCTGAGGATGTTGGAGTATCTGTATGAGTAGCGCTTCCGCTCCCGATCGAGGATGCTGGATCGCCCTGGACATCGGCGGGGCGAACATCAAGGTTGCGCATGGCGGCGGCCAGGCGCGGACCGTCCCGTTCGAGGTCTGGAAGCGGCCGGACGAGCTGGGCCAGGTGATCGCGACCGCGGTGGCGGCCTTCCCTGCTTGCGACCGGGCCGCGGTGACGATGACCGCCGAGCTGTGCGATTGTTATCCCACCAAGACGGTGGGCGTCAACGCCGTCCTCGATGCCGTCGTCGCGGGTGTTCCGGGCTGTTCGATCGTCGTCTGGGGCGTTGACGGTGAGTTTCACTCGGTGGATGAGGCTCGCCGGCAGCCGCGGCTGGCCGCGGCGGCGAACTGGCTGGCGCTGGCGACCCTCGCCGCTCGCCTCATTCCCGAGGCGCGCGGACTCTTGATCGACATCGGCTCGACCACAACCGACCTGATCCCGCTCGACCGTGGGCGGGTCGCGGCACGGGGGCAGAGCGACACGGAACGGCTCCAGACCGGCGAGCTGGTCTACGCCGGGATTCGCCGAACGCCGGTCTGTGCCCTGGCGACCGAGCTGCCGCTGCGAGGGACGCCCACCGGGTTGGCCGCCGAGATCTTCGCCTCGACCCTGGACGTCTACCTCACCCTCGGTGACATCGAACCCAACCCCTCCGATCTCTCCACGGCCGACGGACGGCCCGCGACGATCCAGGCGGCCCGCGACCGCCTCGCTCGCATGGTCGGCGCGGACCGCGATGGCCTTTCCGCCGCCGACGCGCTCGCCTTCGCCCAGGCTGCCGACCTTTGCCTGATGGATCGTCTGAGCCGGGCGGCCGAACGGGCGTGCCGGCCGACGATCGGCCGCCCGGGCGCCGCGGTCATCGCCGGTTCCGGCGATTTCTTGGGCCGGCGGCTGGCCCAACGCGTGATCGAGTCGAACGGCCCGATCATCTGCCTGAAAGAGGCCTGGGGTTCTCTCGCCTCCTCGGCCGGCTGTGCCTACGCCTTGGTTGCTCTGGCCTCGGAGCGTTTTCGTGCCGACCGCCAGCCCGCTCGAGATTCCCGGACCGGACCGTCTCTGGAGGCGACTCCAACGTAATGCCATCCACCACCCTGGCGGTCGTGAAGGTCGGCGGCAGCCTGTTTGACTGGCCCGAGCTGCCCCACCGCCTGCTCACCTTTCTCGACACCCGGCGCACGATCGTGCCCCCGGAGCGAACGGTCCTGATTGCCGGCGGCGGCCCCGCGGTCGACGTGGTCCGCGCGCTTGACCGGATTCACGGGCTCGGCGACGAGCGTGCGCACCAACTCGCTCTTCACGCCCTCGATCTGACGGCGATCCTCCTGGCCGCACTGGTGCCTGGCTCGATCTTGGTCGATCGAATCGAATCGCTCGCCGGCGCGTGGAACGTTCGATCGATCCCCATCCTGGCCCCGCGCAAAAGCATCAACGAGCTCGATCGGACCGGAAGAGACCCACTCCCCGCGAGCTGGGACGTCACCTCCGACGCGATCGCCGCGCGGCTCGCGGCGGCCCTGGGCGGCGACTGCCTGATCCTGCTCAAGAGCGCGCCTTTACCCGCCGGCGCCAGTCGCCGGGACGCGGCCCGGCTCGGATTGGTCGATCCGATCTTGCCGGCCGCCGCGCGATCCCTTGCTCGCGTCGAGTACGTCAACCTGCGCGAGTGCCCGCTGGATCCCCGCGTCCTCCCTCCGTGAGAACCTCTTGTGTTCCCACTCAGGTCTGGAGTTTTGCAAAGTCAGCCGAATTCGACCGCTTCGCGGGGTTGCATCGTTTTAAGACGTAAACCCCTGTGAAAACGCCGCCTAAAAGCTGGACGTTCTCCGCAAGGGGGGGAAAGGAGCCGGCGGGTTAGCTCACGACGATCCCTTTCTCGCAGGGGGACCGGTGTCCGCGGGTGGGGAGAGGCGCACCGGTGGTGTCGGAGGTTCCGCGCGATCGCGAGGAACCAGGCACCAGTGGATCTTTTCGAGCCGCGCGAGGCCGGCGGGGACCGGCTCGAGCCCCTCGCGCGTGGTGACCATGCGCTCGACCATCCGACCGAGCAGGTAGTCCTTGATCGAGGCATGGGTGGGATCGTCGCTCAGGTCCCTCGTCTCGCCCGGATCCGAAACCAGGTCATACAACCGCATGTAAGGGCCGGGTGTGCGCAGGGGCGGGGCCGTCTGGTAACCGTCCTGGCGCAGCCGCCGGCCCGTGCAGACGATCAGCTTGTAACGCGCTGAGCGAACCATCGCCTCTTCGTTCTCGAGATACTCGCTGAACACCACGTCGTGCGCCTGCGCCCCGGGCTTTCCCGCGAGCAACGGCTCGAGGTCGATTCCCTGTAATCCGGGGGGAACCGGCAATTCCAGGAGGTGAAGGATTGTCGGCAAGACGTCGATCATCTCCACGAGGCCGGCGATGCGACGATGGCTTTCGAGGTGGCCTGGCCAGCGCATGATGAGGGGAATCCGGACGGCCGGCTCGTAAAAGCAGTGTTTTTCGAATCGTCCATGCTGGCCGAGCATGTAGCCGTTGTCGCCCAAGTAAACCACGAGCGTCCGGCTCGAGAGGCCGGTCTCATCGAGCGCCTCGATCAACCGCCCGACCTGAGCATCCACGAACGAAAGCGAGGTGTAGTAGGCGGCTTGAATTCCGCGGACGTCTAGGGCGGAGAGCGGGGCGAAGATTTCGGGCTGCTCCCGGCGATCCCGTTCCGACACGGGTGGGGCCGTGAATACACCGGGCCGGAAACGTGGCCTCCAACCTCTCGGAAAGTTGAACGGGCTGTGGGGCTCGTAGAAGCTGACGATCATGGCGAATGGCCGGTCGTGCTTGCCCTTGAGATACTCGGTCGCGCGGTTGACGAAATAGGTGGACTGCATCGACTCGGTGGGGAGCCCCGTCGACCGGTAAGACGCGTTGAGCCACCGCTGTGGCGGATCGAGGATCGGCCGCCAGGGACGACGGTGGTCACCGCCGCGAGGGGGATGAGCGAGGAGGTCGCGCTCCCAGGCCGGCGTATCGACACGCACCGCGAATCCGTGGGCTGAGGGACCGTTGAAGTGCATCTTGCCGATCGCGAGCGTCTGGTAATCCAGGTCGTGGAGCCATTCGCCCATGGTCAGGACGTCGTCGGACAACCGCGTGGGGAGCCTGGTCACGCCGATGGAGTGGGGCAGCTTCCCCGTGATCAGGGATTGCCGGCTCGGCGTGCAGAGCGGCGAGTTGCAGAAAGCCCGCTCGAACAGCGCACCCTGCCGGGCCAGCGCGTCCAGATTCGGAGTCGCTTGCCTGGGATCTCCTTCGATCCCGAGGGTCCCTCCTCCATGGTCGTCGGCGACGATCAACAACAAGTTGGGACCGGCGGGATCTCCATGACCGTCTCCCGCGGACACGATCGCCGGATTGGACAGCCACAAGACGATCAGGGCGATCAAATTGTAGCAACGATGCGGATGGGGCGATTCAACTGGGGGAGGCTCTCGGTGCCGCTGGCCCCTCACCCCAGCCCTCTCCCCCGGGAGAGGGAGCAAGAAACAGTTCATCGTCCGCTGCTGTGCTGTGGCGTGGCCTGCGGCCCCTCTGGCCCTTGGTAGAAAAACCCATCCCTCTGAGCCCTGGCCCCCCCTTCGCAATGGGGGGAGAAGAGAGGCACGCCTCGGCCCCCCCTGCGAAGGGGGAAAACCTCCTTTTCCCCCTCTTGAGAAGGGGGGGGCAGGGGGGGTGCCGT
>JBIOJM010000031.1:0-47207 GCA_044450785.1 Isosphaerales bacterium | reverse complement strand
GGGCAAGCCTAGCAGATCATCGCCAGGCCGGGCGAGATATGGTCAGGCTCCAGACCGGATCCGCCCGGCCTGGCGATGATCTGCTAGGCTTGCCCTTACGCCAGGCCGTCTTCGACAAACTGTTCCCTGCCTTTGGTGGCCGGAAACGGTTACTGCTGGCCCCCGACGGCGACTTGACCAAGGTGCCCTTCGAGGTGCTTCCAACACAAGACGGTCGACGCTTGATAGACGAGTATGCCATTAGTTACCTGGCCTGTGCCCGGGACGTGCTCCGGTTCGAAACCGCGTCCACCAGCCAGGCCACAGCCCCCTTAGTGGTTGGTGACCCCGATTTTGATCTTGTGTGTACTGAAGCCGACCTACGAGCCCAGACGACAAAGTCTCAGCCACGTCACTCGCGTGACCTGGACTCTTGCGATTATAGTTTCGAGCGGTTGTCCGGCACGCGAGCGGAGGCAGAGCGGGTTGCTTCCCTATTGGGGGTGCGCCCCTGGTTGGGCGATGCCGCGCTGGAGGGCCGGCTCAAAAAGGAATGCCGGTCGCCCCGCATCCTACACTTGGCTACACATGGTTTCTTCCTCAAGGACCAGAAAGGCGACGCCGAACAAGAACCCCGTGATCCTGAGGTCCTGGGTGTTTCGGAGGGTAGTAAAGGTCGCCTGTCTGGACAGCCGCCAGAAAATCCATTCCTGCGTTCAGGGTTGGCACTGGCCGGGGCAAATACCTGGCTGAGACATAATAACCCGCCTGCAGAAGCGGAGGACGGGCTCCTAACCGCTGAGGATGTCGCAAACTTGGACTTGTCGGCTACCGAGTTGGTAGTCCTATCGGCTTGCGAAACAGGTTTGGGTACGGTCCGCATCAGAGAAGGGGTTTTCGGCCTGCGCCGTGCCGTGGTACTGGCTGGGGCAAAGACTCTCGTCATGAGTCTCTGGAAGGTACCCGACGAGCAGACGCAGGAACTGATGGAGGATTACTATCGCCGCGTTCTTGCCGGCCAGGGCCGGGCCCAGGCCCTGCGTGAGGCCCAGCTAGCCCTGAAGGCCAAGTGCACCGAGCCTCTTTACTGGGGGGCGTTCATTTGCCAGGGTGACCCAGGACCTCTTGTCCGACGAGCATGACGCCCTAACCATGTGCAATCGAATCATTCATCAGACCGAGTCAAACCATGACCGCAGGAAAAGCATCGCTCGCGTATTACATCTTCGAGGGAGTGCTGGTCGGGCGGGCAGGAGGCGAGTCTTTCCACATCTTCGCCCTGTCGGGGGGCGGATGCGGGAGCAAGGACCGCGGTTATGGATTCCGTTCCTCAGGCGGCTGCTCATTTTCCCAAAGCCGCGGGTTTCTGTCCGCAAGCTGATGCGGAGTGTGTAATGAATCAAGGCGAGATCCGAGTCGGAATCATCGGCTGCGGCGGTTTTGGGCTGTACGCTCTCCAGCAGTTCGTGCAGGTGCCGGGCGTTGAGCTGATCGGCATGGCGGGCACGAACCGGCCGGCCGCCCACGCCGCCGCGCAGCGGTTCGGCATTCCCGACATCGAAGACGTCGGCGCCCTGCTGGCGCGCGACGACGTCGACCTGGTCTACATCGCCACTCCGCCGTTCCTTCATCATTCGCAGGCGATCGCGGCCCTCGAGGCGGGTAAGCACGTCATCTGCGAGAAACCGCTGGCGATGACGATCGAGCAAGCCGACGCCATGATCACGGCGGCCAGGAAGAGCGAACGGTTGCTGGCGGCCAACCTGATGCAGCGGTATAACCCGGTGTACGAGGCGGTCGACCGCCTGATCCGATCCGGGACGCTGGGCGAGCTGCTGCACGGTTCCTTCGAGAATTACGCCTCGGACGAGAACCTGCCGCCGGAGCATTGGTTTTGGGACCGCTCCAAGAGCGGGGGGATCTTCGTCGAGCACGGAGTGCACTTCTTCGACCTGTTCGCCGGCTGGCTCGGCCCAGGGACGGTCGTGGGCGCGCAGCGCGGCCTGCGCCCCGGCTCCTCGCCGCCGATCGAGGAGCATGTCCAGTGCACGCAGCGGTACGGCTCGACGATTCTCGTCAATTTCTACCACGGATTTCATCAGGCCGGCCGGATGGACCGGCAGGAGCTTCGCCTGGTCTTCGAGCGCGGCGACGTGACCCTCCACGACTGGGTACCGACCAGGGCCCGCATCCACGCGATCGCCGACGAGGCCCGGACCCGCGCCCTTGGCGACTTTTTCCCCGGCGCGCGGCTCGACGTGTCGTCGACCTATTCACCCAGGGACCGCGCCTGCCATGGCCGCCACAAATCGCTTGACATCTATCAGATGATCGAGCTGTCCTGGGGTGACGGGACAAACAAGTCACACCGTTACGGCGAGCTGCTCAGGGCGTTCTTGGCGGACCAGCTTGCCTGGATCCGCGACCGTTCCCATCCGCGGAAGATCACCGAGGACAACGGCCGGGACTCGCTGGCTGTTGCCTGCGCCGCCGACCGGCTGGCGCAGGCTTGACCCACGAGCGTCGAAGACGAGGGAAGGAGCCTACGATGCTGTTGAAGAGGCATTTTGAGCGGTTGCTGCTGCGCCCGTCGGATCTGAAGCCGCTGCGCGATGATTTTGAGGTTGTCGGCGTTTTCAATCCCGGGGCGATCGTGGTGGGAGGCGAAGTCATCCTCCTGGTCCGGGTGGCGGAGCGTCCTCGCGAGCATCGCGCCGGAATGACTGCGCTGCCGCGCTGGGCACCTGGCGAGGGCCTGGCGATCGACTGGCTCCCTGACGACGCCATCGAAGTCGTCGATCCCCGGGTCGTGAAGCGCAAGACCGACGACCTGGTGCGACTGACGTTCATCTCCCACCTGCGGGTGGTTCGGTGCGGTGACGGCCGGTCGGTGGAGGAAGTGACCGGAGTTCGCTTCCTGCCCGACTCGCACCTGGAGGAATTTGGGGTTGAAGATCCCCGCATCACGGCCATCGACGACCGTTATTTCTTCACGTACGTCGCCGTGTCGCGCCATGGCGCGGCGACGGCGCTGGCTTCCACGAAAGACTTCCGCCGCTTCGATCGCCACGGGATCATCTTCTGCCCGGAGAACAAGGACGTTGTGCTGTTTCCGGAACGGATCGATGGGCAGTACGCAGCGCTTGATCGCCCGAACGCGGCAACCCTGTTCTGCCGCCCCGAGATGTGGGTCGCGCGGTCGCCGGATTTGATCCATTGGGGCCGGCACGAATGTCTTCACGGCGGCGGCACTGAGTGGGAAACCGGCCGTGTGGGCGCGGGCACGCCGCCCGTGCGATTCGCCGAAGGCTGGCTTGAAATCTACCACGGGAACCGCCGGCCGACCCGGCCCGGCGAGGTGGGCATGTATGCGACCGGCGGGCTGTTGCTCGACCTGAACGAACCTGCGCGGATCCGCCGGCGCACGGCGGCGTCGATCTTCGAGCCGGCGGCCGATTTCGAGCGGCACGGCTTCGTGCCCGATGTCGTGTTCCCGACCGGGATCGTCGAGACTGGGGATTCGTTCTTGATCTATTACGGCGCGGCCGATTCTTGCACGGCGGTGGTCGAGTTTTTGAAGGACGAAGTCCTGAGCGTTTTGGTGTGACACGATGGGGCAGTGTTTCGCCTCAGCCCAGCAGACGGTCAACCTCGGGCAGAAGCTTGGCGAAGTCGAGCGAGTTGTGGCAGGCTGCACGGGCGGCTTGGAGGTCGGCGCCCTGCCAGTCTCGCTCTTCGGCAGTCAGCTCGGCGTAGCAGTCGCGGGCATGGCCGCGGATGCCATGGTCTTCGTGGTAGGTGTAAAACCGCGTGAGGTCGCCCAGACGAGCCTTGGTACCGCCGGCCAGGGAGCAGCGGCCGTCGCAGTTGGGGCAGAGCGTCGGCCCGGCGGCCAGGACGGCAGCTCGCAGCTCGGCGAGCTCGGCCAGCTTGAGCGGCACGAACCGCCGCGCGGCATCGGCGTTCTCGCTGGTCTGATCGTTGTTCCGCATCGTGACGCACGAGCTGGAAAACCGCTCGTCGGTCCAGATCGCATGCAAGAGCCCCTGGGCCGGCGTCAGGCCCTTCTCCTTGAGCGTCGGCACCTTCTCCTGTGTAATCCGCAGGGCCTGTCCGGCGATCTGCTTCATCGACACCAGGCCGATGCTCGCCTTGTGGCACGCATCGAGGGCCTTGTTGAGCGGCGAGTCTTTGTCGAGCCAGGGGCTGAACTTGAGCATGATCACGTCGATGAAGCCCCCGTCGGCCGCGGCCTGCAACTGCCGGGCGATGGCCGGGTCGTGGGTCGAGAAGCCGACAAACTTGACCTTGCCCGTCTTCTTGATCGCCTCGATTGCGTCCTTCATCTCACGACTCTTGGGCCAGTCGGCCTGGCCCGTGCTCAGGCCGTGGAAGAACAGGAGGTCGATGTAATCCGTCCCCAGTCGCGCCAGGCGTGCGTCGATCTTCTTGAGCATGTCGCCAGGCCTGCCCACACCGCTCTTCGTCGCCAGGAAGATGGTTTTGCGCACCTCCGGAGCGGCCTCGAACCACTTCGCGAACACGGTCTCCGCGTTCTTGTAGCCTTCGGCGGTGTCGAAGTAGCGAACGCCTTCGCGATAGGCGAGGCGGAGGAGCCGGTCGAGGGCGGACGGCTGGCCGACCGTCCCCTGGTTGAGAAGCGTCACTTCGACGCCGGTCTTACCCAGCACCCGCTTGGGAAGCACCGGCTTGTTCTGATTCGTCTTGTCGTCGGCAGCAAAGGCCGCACTCGGCCCACCGGCCACGCCGGCTCCGACCGCGGATGCCGCAACACCAGCCTGGAGGAACTCTCGTCGATCCATGGTGTATGTCCTTTCTGATCAGACATCAGTCGGCCCTCGATCTGGAGGCGAGGGACCGGCTCGAGTACCCGCGACAATTGCCGACTCGTGCCATCCTAAGGCACGGCGACGCCGGTGTCGATACCGCATCGCCGGCCCCGAATCAATAACCGGCTTGGATCTCTGGCCGAAGAAACCCCACCGCGGTGAGCGCCCGCGGGAGGCAAGTCTCAGACCCCGGGCCTCAGCGCGCAGTCGAGCGCCGTGGCGAGCGCCTCGGGCCGCTGGCTGCCGATCAAGAGCCTCGTTCCGTCGGTCAGCTCGAGCCGAACGCCGCGATTGCCCCGGGCGACCAATGCTCGTTCACCATCGCGCCCGGAGCGAATCCCCCAGAAACCGTAGTCGGCGAACGGCCGGTAGGTCACGACTTCGATGCTGCGAACCGTGCCGACCGGCACGATGCGCGGAGACGTCGGGGCCCACCCGAACCAGACGCGGAGATCGGTCGGGCTGACTTCCGTGGTCATGTGCAGGAGAAAGACGATCACGAACATCAAGAGGGCCAGGCCGATCAAGAGGCCCAGAGCGACCTCGAGCGACCAGACGCGCCCGCGGACCAGGCCGAGTCCCGTGGCGAGTCCCACCAGCGCGATCAGGGCGTATACCCGCCAGTCGAAGTATTGCTCTTCGCGGAACACGACCGCTGGGGGTTGGAGGCTCGCCACGGACGACACGCCTAGGGCCCTCCTTGAATGGTCGAGGGGGCCGACTCCCACCGGCCCAGCACCCGGCTCAGGGCCCGACGACCCAGGTCGGCCACGCGATCGGAGTCGACCTGCCAAAGATGAGGGTTGAGCACTTCGAGCGAAACATAGCCGTCGTAACCGATTCGCCCCAAGTGCTCGACGATCGGCCCGAGCTGGAAGTCGCCCTCGCCCGGCAAGATCCGGTCGCCGTCACGGGCCAGCTCGCGCGGAGTGCCGCTCAAGTCGCAGACCTGGACCCAGGCCAAATTCCGTGGCGACAGGTAAGCCAGGTCCTCGAACTTGCTCGGACCGGTGTAGTAATGGAACACGTCGAGGCAGACGCCGGCGCCGGCGTCGCCGGCGCCCGCCTGCGCGATCAGGGCCATCGCCGTCTCGAGGCAGGCACAGACCGGAGACGACCTTTGAAACTCGAGGGCGATCCGCACGCTGAAGGTCGCGGCCAGCTCGGCGGCCTCGCCGAGCGCGGCGGCGGCGCGTCGGTAATCGTCACCCGTGACCTGGTGCACAAAGTCGGGAGTGACGATCAAGGTTGGCACCTCCAGCTCACCGAGCAGAGCGAGCCGGCGCCGAAAGTGGCCCCAGTGGGTTTCTCGCTCAGCGCCTCGGGACAGAAGCAAACCTCCCTGCGACGCCGCCGCGACCGGTTTGATGCCGCTGGACTCGAGCACCGCGCGGGCCTCCGCCGGAGAATGACCTTCCAGGAACGATTCAAGCTTGGTCAACCAGATCTCGACGGCGGTCCAGCCGTTGCGGGAGAACAGGACCGGGTCCGCCTCGAAAGGGTTCATCAGGGTCGTCGCTTGGCTGATGCAGGGCTTCATGGGAAGGGTCCGGGACCCGACATTTCCTCCTCTTGGCCGGCTGGGAAGGTCGAGTGGCGGCCGTACCGGCCGCCGGCGTTCGCGGCGCCGGCCCACAAAAGTGCGGTCGCGCCACTCCGCACTTCGACGCACCGTGCCGTCACGGGCCGTCCGGGACCGGCTGACCTTCCAGCAGGTCGCCGATCGCCTGGGCGACGCCCGCGGCGGCGACCCGCCACTGGCGGCAACTGTCGCGATCGCGGATCGTGACCGTGCCGTCGGTCAGGCTCTGGCTGTCGACGGTGATGCAAAAAGGCGTGCCCGCCTCGTCTTGCCGCCGATAACGCCGGCCGATCGCCCCTTTCTCATCGTAAGAAACACTGAATCGACGCTTGAGATCGCGGTGGATCGCCTCGGCCCGCTCGGGCATGCCGTCACGCTTCACCAGTGGAAAAACCGCCGCCTTGATCGGCGCGATCCGCGGATGTACTTCAGCACCGTGCGCGACTCGCCCGCGACCTGGTCCTCCGTATAAGCCTCGCAGAGAAACGCCAGCGTGGCGCGGTCGGCGCCAGCCGACGGCTCGACGACGTGGGGCACGAACCGCTCCTTGCGCTCTTCGTCAAAATAGCTCAGGTCCTTGCCGCTGAACTTGATGTGCTGGCCGAGATCGTAGTCTCCTCGATGGGCGATTCCCTCCAGCTCGCTCAAGCCGAACGGGAACGCATATTCGATGTCGGCCGTGGCCGTCGAATAGAACGCCAGCTCCTCTTGATCGTGATCCCGCAGCCGCAGTCGCTCGGACCGCAAGCCCAAGTCGACGTACCACTGAAACCGCGTCTTCCGCCAGTAAGCATACCACTCCTGGGCCTCCTCAGGCCGGCAGAAGAATTCAATTTCCATTTGCTCGAACTCGCGCGACCGGAAGGTGAAGTTGCGAGGGTTGATCTCGTTGCGAAAGCTCTTGCCGACCTGCGCGATGCCGAACGGGAGCTTGACCCGACCCGTATCGACGACATTTTTGAAATTGGCGAAGATCCCCTGCGCCGTCTCTGGGCGAAGGTAGGCGACGTTCGACTCGTTCTCAAGTGCTCCGACGAACGTCTTGAACATCAAGTTGAATGCGCGGGGCTCGGTCAGCGTGCCGCGGTCGTCGGTCGATGGGCCGATGACCTTGTCGCGATCGTTCGGGGCGAGCTCCATGTACGGGATGATCGAGGGAGGCGCCGCCGGTTGTCCGAACCGCTTGGCCAGCTTGGCGGCCTTTTTCTCGGGGTGGAGGGCGGCCTCCTCCGGCGAGCTGCCCAGCCCGGCCAGCCAGGCCTCGGTCGGCTCCCCCTTGTGGTTGACCGCCGGGAAAACATAGGCAAAGACGAAGAGCTGGTCGGCCCGATACCGCTCCTTGGTCGCCCGGCAGTCGACCATCGGGTCGGAAAAGCCGCCGACGTGCCCCGAGGCTTCCCACACCCGGGGGTTCATGATGATCGAACAGTCCAGCCCGACCATGTCTTCGCGGATCTGGACGTTGTCGCGCCACCAGGCCTCCTTGATGTTCCGCTTCAGCTCGACCCCCAGCGGCCCGTAGTCCCAGAACCCGTTGATCCCGCCGTAGATCTCGCTCGACGGAAAGATGAACCCCCGGCGCTTGCACAACGAGACCAGCTTGTCCATGTCGTCCAGCATGTCGTTACCTCGATAAGGGGCATGACCGCGGCAGGCTCCACGCGGCGTTTCGTCGGTTTCCCCGCATCAAACGGCCGCGATCCGCAACGGGTCGCGGTACAGCTTGGCGACCACTGGGAAAAAGTTGAGCAGACTCGCGGCCTCGATATCAGCACTCAAACCAATCCCCCGCACGTTTCTTCCCCCTCGTCCCAGGCTCAGCAGAGACGAGAGAGAACGCTTCTCTAGAAACCGTTCGACTTCGAGCCACTGGCAAACCACCATCAGTGCTTCGTCATTGCCGAAGAGGGTCGCGACCTGCGACCCTGGGATGAAATCCGAGATTTCCGCGACGTTGCTCGTCAAGGCACCGGCCAGAATGCTGTCCTCCAGGCTGATGTGCCCCTCGGTTCCCGCGCAGACAATATGAACGGAATGGCAGTGCTCTTTCTTGAGGAACTGGACCAAGATCTCATCCGACGTCGCCCGCAGGTTCGCGAAGCTGGCGATGTAAACCCGATCGGCCTCCAGGCAGGCCAGGATGGCGCGAGTTCCGTTGGTCGTCGTCATCACGAGCGTCTTGCCGTGGCAAACCTCCCGGGTGACCTCGCCCGGTGAGTTGCCCAGGTCGAATCCCAAAATCGGCAGGCCCTGCCGCTCGCCGGCGAGCAGGGCCGAGCCCGGCGGCAGGCTGGCGGCGATCGCCTCGGCCTGCTCGATCTCGGCGCAGGGGACGACCGCCCTACAGCCGGCCGCCAACGCGTAAACCATGACCGTGGTCGCGCGCAGCACGTCGACCACGACCGCCACGCCACCGCGGAGACTCCCCGGTGGAATCAGGCTCGGCAGCAAGTGGACGAAGATCCTCGCCTGCTCGTTCGGAACCATGGAGGTGGTCGTCTTGGTCGTCAAACTCGGAATCCTCCTGCACGGGAAACGCCGACGATTATGGCATACGCGACCCGATCTGGGAAATCCATCCCTGGTCTGATGCGTCGTCGGGGGCGAGACAGCCCGGTCAGCCGGGTCCGCGCAGGTGGCGAGCCCCAGGCACCTCCCCTCCCATTCTTGCCAGCTTCGCCTTCCCCACTCGCACGATTTCTTGTAGGCTTCGGCTCTCCGGTCCGGTTCAACTCGTGCCGGCGCCCACGGCACCGGGCCACGCGAGCCAACCCTGATCGTCTCCGGGACTTATGGTCCCGATTCGTCCCAATCAAGGTGCATGGATGCACGAACCGAAAGGACGATCGATTCCGCTGGTGGGACCACGTCGATTCATCGGCGACCTGGTTCACTTCGCGCGTCGGATTCCCTCGGCGCCGGTCAGCCGCTCGTTCGACATCAACGCCCTCCTCGAACCGCGGGTCAGGCATGGGGCGCGTCCGTCGTGGTCTTGCGTGTTCATGAAAGCTTACGCTTTGGTCGGGGCCGAGCACGCTCCCTTGCGGCGTTCGCTGCTGGAATTTCCGTGGCCCCGGCTGTACGAGCATCCCTGGATGAACTGCGCCCTGGCCATCGAACGGACCTATCATGGCGAGGAGGGTGTCTTCGTCGGCATCTTCCGCGCGCCCGAGCAGCAGACGCTCAGCCAGCTTCAGGAGGCCGTGGCCTGGTACAAGAACGAGACGCTCGAAAAGGTGGGCTTTTACCGCATGGCACTGCGGTTCAGCCAGGCGCCCTTGCCGATCCGGCGGCTCTTGTGGTGGGGCGCTCTGAACGTCTCGGGCATCAAGCGCTGCAAGCGGTTCGGGACCTTCGGCCTCTCGAGCTACGGCGCGCTCGGGGCCGAGCAGATCCATCCCATCTCGCCGCTGACGACCACGCTGACATACGGTCCGATCGACCCCGCCACCGGCCGCGTCGTGGTCAAGCTGATCTACGACCATCGCGTGCTCGACGGGGCCTACATCGCCCGTAGACTTCGCGACATCGAGCAGGTCTTGAACGGCCCGATCCTCGACGAGCTGCGCCAGGACCGGTCCGCGCCGGTGCGGGATCATTCACCAGGACCGCCCTCCCACGTCGAGCCGCTCTTGATACCTCATCGGCTGGTTCAGGTCACCGATTCACCGGCCTCTTGATCGGTCGTGACCCGAACTTCGAGGCGGCTCATCACCTTCTTGAGCGCTTGTTCCTTGGCACTGATGAACAGGACGTTGTCCAGCACCAGGGCCTTGGACACGTTAGGCACATGGAGCACCAGCCGGCCCGCACCGAGCAGCACCCACTCGAGGACGTCGGGGATCTCCTTGTCGAACTTGAGGTTCATGGTCGGATATCGCTCGAGGTCGGAGAGCGGCCCGTGGTGGTGCAGGATCTCGTTCGGCAAGACTTCCCAGTAGTCCAGCCAGCGGGTGACGTAAATGACCGCGAAGACCAACATCAAGGTCACAAAAACCATGAGGTAGAAACCCTTGTTGGCAACGGCGTAAATGCTGGCGAAAATCCCGTGGATCCGCCTTAACAGAAACTCTTCGAGCCGGAAATATGAGCCGATCCAGAGGATGAAGAACAGGCCGAAGAGGATCGCGAGGATCACCGCGACGAGCGAGAACCGCGGGAAGTCGAGGGCCATGACCAACAAGTTGAACGCGAACATGCCCAGAAAGAGCATGGCGAGCAGATTCTGCGGCGTCCGGAACCGATCGACCTTGTCCATGGAGGTGGCGGGCGTGTCGGGCAAGGGGGGATGTTCCGCCGTCAATCGCCGTTTTTCGACGGCCTGGTGGAGCGGCTTGGTCGGGTCTTGCGTCCGGTCTTGGATCATCCACATACCCGCAAAGCAAATGAGCGCCACGATGGCCGTCGGATACAAGAAGATCACCTTGGGCCACATGAAGATTCGTATCCCCTGCTCGCGGTGCGAGGGTGGCATCGGCGTTGAAGCTGAAGCGGCTGACTTCGCGTCCGTTGACATGACAGGAAAACTCCGCGCTGAAAGATCGTTACAACGACTTGCCGGCTGCAAACCACCGTGACACGCAAGACGAATGCACGATGATCGAGCGAGGTCATCCTAACGCCCCGGCCATCGTGGGTAAAGTCCCTCAAGACTTGGAGATTGGCCCGGCCATGACCACTGCCTGGTCGTTCGAGGGCCTCTCGCCACCAAGCTGTTCGCCAGCCCGGCCCGAAGCTTGAGTCGCAGGCCCCACGAATTACGCCTGGATCAATTCGGTGCCGGCCGCGCTTCGGAGCAACGCATGGACGCCGCGAGCAACCAGGTGTTGCGTCAGGAAGATAAGGAAGATCTCATCTCCGGCTCATCCTCTCCTGATGGACGTTCGGGTATCCTGTGTGCCGTGCGCGGGACGAGGTGGCCCGAATCCGGGCCGTCGCTCCGCACCGATCCCCAAGAACCAAAGGAGTCACCGATGAGGTCCATCCCCTTCGCCCGAGCGGGAGTGCTGGTGGGTCTGCTCGCTTTCGTCTCGGTCGCCGTTGCCGACGAGGTCAAGATAGAGCTGAAAGACGTGCCCAAGGCCGTCCTCGATGCGGTCAAGGCCAAGTTCCCCAAGGCCGAACTGACGGGGGCCACCAAGGAGACCGAGGAAGGCAAGACGACCTACGAGATCGCCCTCAAGGACAAGGGACAGAAGGTCGATGTCGCCCTGACGGCCGATGGCAAGATCACGGAGATCGAGACGGAGATCGCCGCCAGGGATTTGCCCGAGGCGGTGTCCTCCGCCCTCGAAGCCAAGTACCCGAAGGCGACCATCAAGAAGGCCGAGCTGATCACCGAGATCGACGGGGCCAAGGAGTCCAAGAACTACGAGGTCGTGGTGGTGACGGAGGCCAAAAAGTCGCTCGAGGTGAAGGTCTCGCCAGAGGGCAAGATCCTCAAGGAAGACGGAGGCGGCGAGGACAAGGACTGAGCCATCGGATCGGAATGGCCTCCGGCGGAACCCGCCCCGACCGGCCGGGGCGGCTTCCAGACGGTCATGGCCACCGCGGTCGTGTTCCGGACCGGCCATGACGGACTCATCCGGCCGAGGAGGCGGCATGGGCATTCGCATCCTGGTCATCGAGGACGAGGAAGAGATCGCCGACTTCATCGTGCGAGGTCTCCGTGAGGAGGGCTACACGGTCGAGACTGCCTCGGACGGCGAGGAGGGCTGGTACGCCCTCAAGAACGGACCCTGGGACGTGGTGCTGCTCGACTGGTGGCTGCCGGGGACGGACGGCCTGACGCTGCTGAGGCGGTTTCGCCAGGCGGGCCACGGCACGCCGGTCCTGTTCTTGACGGCCCGGGATGCGGTGTCCGACAAGGTGCGTGGGCTGGACAGCGGGGCCGACGACTACCTTTGCAAGCCGTTCGACTACGAAGAATTGCTCGCCCGCGTCCGGGCACTCGCTCGTCGTCAAACTGAGGCCACGACCACGGTGCTCTGCCATTCCGGCATCCGCATCAACCTGGCGACTCATCGGGCGGAACGGGCGGGGCAGCGGCTTGACCTGACGGCCAAGGAGCAGGCCCTCCTCGTCTTCTTCCTGCGGCACACCGACGAGGTGCTGTCGCGCACCCGGATCTACGAGCATGTCTGGGACGAACGGTACGACGGGCTCTCCAACACCCTGGAGTTTCACGTGATGGAGTTGCGGCGGAAGCTGGAGGCCCACGGCCCCCGCCTGATCCACACCCTTCGGGGCCGGGGCTACCTCTTCGGCGACAAACCCGAGTCGGGGCCTTCGAGATGAGCATGAGACTCAGCACCCGGCTGACGCTGTTCTTCCTGGCGGCCCAGGCCATCGTCCTCATCGGGTTCTCGGTCTCGCTCCACGTGCTGGCCTCGAAGTACCTCCACCGCCAGGACGACGAGCGCCTGGAAGCCGCCATCAACACGCTGGTCGCAGCGGCCGAAGTTGGCCCGGACGGGGTGGAGTGGGAGCCCGAAGAACGGAGGCTCACGTTCGGGAGACGCACCGTCGAGGGGTCGTTCGCCTGGCTGATCACCGACCTAGCCGGGCGACGGTTGGATGGTTCGTCGCCCGCCGGATCGGCGACGTTTCTCGGTGAGTCGAGCGCATCATCCGCTCCGACCGGGCGGGCGCACCAAATCGTGGATCAGTCGGGAGGGGCGTGGCAGGTCATGGACCGTCGCCTCGAACCCAACCCTCACGAGAAGATGCGATCCCGTGTCGAGATCGATCCCAAGGAAGGGCGCGGCAAGCACGAGGCCCTCGTCATCCGGGCCGGGATCTCGCTCGATGGGGTCCGGGGAACGCTCCGCAACCTCGCCTTGGTACTCGTCGTCCTCTCGTCCGGTCTCTTCACGCTCGCCCTGGTCTTCGGCAGGAGGCTCTCTCGCCGAGCCTTGCGGCCCGTGACGCAGATGGCGGAAGCCGCCCATTCCATCGGCGGCCATGATCTCGACGAACGACTGCCCACCCCGGAGAGTGGCGACGAGCTGGAGGAGTTGGGCCGGTCGTTCAACGGGCTCCTTGGCCGGCTCCGTGAGTCCTTCGTGCGGCAGAACCAATTCACCGGGGACGCCTCGCACCAGCTTCGCACGCCCCTGACGGCGATGCAGGGCCAGGTCGATCTGGCCCTCAGACAAGAGCGATCGGTCGAGGAATACCGCCGTGTCTTGTCCCTGGTTCAGCGCAAGACGCGCCGCCTCCGGCAGATCGTCGAGTCCCTCCTCTTCCTTGCCCGAGCCGACGCCGAGGTGCCGCAACCCCAACTCGAACCGACCGATCTGGTCGCGTGGTTGCCCGGCCATCTCGAATCCTGGCACGATCCCCGTGCTGCCTCCGATCTCCGGCTCCTGAACGGGACCGGTGGCCCGATCTGGGCTCGGGTCCAGCCCGTGCTGCTGGGCGAATTGGTGAACAATCTGCTCGACAACGCCAGTAAGTACAGCGAGCCCGGCACGCCGATCATCGTGAGGCTGGTGCAGGAGGCCGGGACCGCGCGGCTCTCGGTGGCAGACCACGGTGTCGGCATCAACGAGGCCGACATCCCGCACGTCTTCGAGGCATTCTACCGATCCCCGCAGGCCCGAAGCCGAGGCTCGGCCGGGCTCGGTCTCGGCCTGTCGATGGCGGCGCGATTGGCGAGGTCGTTCGGCGGCTCGATCGAAGTCGAGAGCGACTCACGAACGGGGAGCATTTTCACCGTTCGATTTCCTACGGAGAGCCTGCCGAATTCACCCGCGGAAGCCCAGGTCATGTCCGGAACGACCGATCTCGCCGGAGTGACATGAACAGAATGAAAAGGAGGCCGTTGCAAGCGTTGCGCCAGCGATAGAAAAGGGGTGCTCTTCCTGCTACCGTCTCGCCCGGATATGATGAAAGATCGGGAACAATCCACCCACACGGAAAGACAATCTTATGGGAACTATCCACGAAGCCACAGTGTCCGGCGGTCTTTCGATGACGGGGACGGTAACGGCCGGTGTCGTGCGCAATCTCGCCATGACGCGCGATGCAAATGAGCTTATCTCCAGCCTCGCCCAGGAAACCGGCGTGAATGAAGGGGACGTACTCCGCCTCGCCCTCGGCATGTTCAAGGTTGCTGTCGATGCCAAGAAAGAAGGGAAGCATGTGGGTGTCGCGAGATCGCCGGAGGCACTAGACCTCGAATTGACGGGCTTCTAAGGCGAAAGACGCATGGCCGAGCGATCTAATGATCCGAAGTCCCTCGATCTGGGCAAGCAGTTCGATCCGAAGAAGTTCAAGCTCGAGATCAAGACCGCCGAGGATCCGGCGGAGCTAAACCATCGGCTCCGCAAGGAGTTCTTTTCCTTCTTGGTCAAGGATCTTTGTACCTATGGCGTTGCTATCCTGATCGTCAGGGCACCGATCGCCAGCTTCGCCGGCACAAGAAATAACGCCAGCGAAGAAACCGGCCCGCAAGTTGTTATCCACACCATGCACGGTCCAGCCCAGATCATGAAAACGACCGGCCACGGCTGACCCGATGAGACCGTTCGATGCAGTCACCAGGATTGTGCTCATCGGCGAACCCCCTCCGCCTGGCTGTGGACGGTCCAGGCGTTCAAAGCTGGAGTTTGCCGTTCTTGACGGTCAAGGAGTTCAGATTGACCAGGATCACGCTGAGGTTTTCCAGGTCCAACAAGCTCGCATGGTCGAAAAGATCGGTGGGGCTCAGTGGCGACAACAGGCCCTGGGAGAAGATGGCATCGACCACGGCCGCGTCGGCCGCCGGGATGTTCTGCTTGTAGTACAGAGCCTGGCTCGTGCTGCCGATCTGGCCGACGTAGATCGGCCCGACCGCGGCCACGATTCCATTGATGTTGCCGACGTAGAGCTTGCCTTTGAGGCCGCCGATGGAACCGCCCGAGACGAGGGCGCTCTGGCTGTCGATCCCGCCATTGATCATCAGAGCGCCGAGGATCGAGCCCAAGGAGGCGATGCGCCCGCTCTGCAGGGGTCCCTTGATCGTGACGTTGCCGCTCACGTTCCCCACGGACAAGATCTGCCCGTTGGAGAGCGGTCCGCCGATCGTCAGGTTGCCATTGATCGAGCCGCTCGTGGCGATGACGCCGTTCTGGACGGGGCCGTTGATCGTGACCGTTCCGTTCATGTTGCCGATGGTCACGACCTGCCCGCTCAACGGTCCGCCGATCGTCAGGTTGCCGAGGGTCCCGCCGGTGAGGATGGAGCCCCCCTTCACGGGGACGTTGACGATGGTCGCGCTGTTGGCGCCGGCCGAGACGGTCGGTCCGTTCACCGGGCCGTTGATGGCGATCGTTCCGGTGGCCGAGCCGGACGTGGTGATCGAGCCGCCCTGCACAGGGCCGTCGACCTTGATGACCGTGCGGTTGTTGCCGGCCATGATCGTCGGCCCGTTCATCGGGCCGCCGATCGTGATGTTGCCGGCGACCGAGCCGTAGGTGGTGATGAAGCCCCCTTGCAGGGTGCCGTTGAGGTTGAGGACGGTGCCGTTGCTGCCGGCGGAGACGGTCGGCCCGCTCATCGGGCCGCCGATCGCGATGTTGCCGATCACCGAGCCGTAGGTGGTGACGGTGCCGCCCTGCATGAGGCCGCTCACGCTGGTGGTCCCGGCGCTGTTGCCGACCGAGACGGTGGGCGCGGTCATGGAGCCGGTGGAAATGAAGCCGCCCAAGTGCAGCACCTGGCCCGATGGTGACGCATACGTGAACGTCGTCCCGAGGTTGCCCGACCCCGGCTCCCACGCAACCGGCTGGACCGTGATCATGCCCGTGGTGGTGCCATTCGAGACGACCTGGCTGATCAGGTTGCCGCCGCAGAGGATCTGGCCGGCGAGCCCGGGGCCGTTGGCCTGCACCAGCGTCGCCGTGACGACGGAACCTTGGGGGGTCGTGACGACGTAGACCCGACCCAGGTCGGCGGGCACCTGTGAGGTCGCCGACGTGATCGGATCCGTCCGGATCCCGGTCGTCTGGACCGTGCTGGTGGCGGGGATCGGGCCGCCGGGCAGGAGCGAGCCGAAGATGCTCGGGGCGGTCACATTGGGCAACGGGCCCTGAAGGATGACGTCGCCCAGCGGCCCGGTGCTGGTAATCGACGGGGTGAAGGGCGCGTACGGCTGGAAGTTGTTGTTCGAGCTGCCGATCTGCTGCTGGGTCTGGATCGAGCCGCCGTCGCCGCGCAGGCCGATGGTCTGGATGACCGAGTTCTGGGGATGCTTGGGTTGAATGAAGGTCTCGGCGACGGTGATCAGCGCAACCACGGCGCCGCGGGCGGCGTTGCTCGGAGTGACGTTGTTGTCCGTCCCGCTGCTGTTGGCGGTGGCCACGCCCTGGACGACGAGGGCGACGTTGTTGTTATCGAAGCCGCCGGCCCCCGCATTATCGTCCATGAAGAAACCGACCTTCTGAGTGGCGAGATCGGCGAACGGGACGCGGAAGGTCTCCACGGCCGTACCATTACTGGAGCCGGCCTGGACGATGGCGGTACCCGGCGCCAGGAGGTTGGCCGCATCGCTGCCGCTGGCCACGGACCCCGTCTCGAGCTGGCCGTTTGAGCGGGTCCTGGAGCCGAAGGCCACCGCCTGGATGCTCTTGGCATTGATGATTTTGTCCGGCACGTAATCCCGGACGCCGACGCCCGCCAGGCTATCCTGGGGTAGGTAGATGCCCGCCGGCGAGGGATCCGGCGCGAAGAAGGCCGAAGCCGCCGGGGTGACCGCGGTCAGCACGTCGCCTTCGACGGCGACGTTGCGGATCCCCGAGACGCCGGAGTTGCCGGTGGCGTCGAGCCGCACCAGGTTGAACTTGGCCGTGTCATTGTAAGTGATGAGGCTGAAGTCGAACTGGTCGGGACCCTTGTTCCCGGTCGCATTGGTGACGCGAGCGGTGAGCTGCGGGTTGGCCAGGTTCCGGGACGGGTTTTGACCTTCAGCCAACGGGCTGATCAGGCCCTCATAGAAGTACTGGAAAGTGATTCCGGCCGGTGACACGGCGGGCGTGGGTGCCGGCGGCGTGAGCAGGGCGGGGAACGGCGCCCCTGGCACGGCCGCCTCGATCCGCCGCTGGATGCCGGCTTCCTGGATCTGAGCCACGACCGGCCCGTACCCGGCATCAACGCCGATCGTCCCGATCTGGTCCGCAACCACCGTCCCCGGCGTTCCACCGTGGACCGTCAGCGAAGTGAGCGTGCTCTGGACAATGAGCTGTCCCGCCAGGTCATGCTGGATGGTCATGCTGTTCAGACTGCCGACGGTAAGCACGCCCGAGGCGGTTATCGAGCCGCCGATGGTGATCGACTGGACCGTGCCGGGGAAGGTCTCCGACAGCGAGCCGTTCAAGTTGTTGGTAATCGTGATGGCCGAGGACTCGAAGCCGAGCAGATTGAGGGTGCCGTTGAAGTCTCCGCCCCAGAAGGCAGTCAGACTATCCTGGTTCGATGACCCGCCGTTGATCGTCGTGATGGCGGGCAGGTTCTGGTTGGCGGCGACGTTGATGTTAAACGTGTTGCCACCCGAGCCCAGGGAGATGTTCAGGACCGACAGACCGGCATAGGTGATGCCGGCGCTGCCCATGTTCAGGCCGGTCAGGCTTGTCGCGGTCAGGGTACCGGTCTTGGCAGTGGTGCTGCCCGTATCATCCACGTTCGTCGTGTCATTGCCGAAGCCCTGGATCGTCAATGGCCCCTTGATGTTGTCCACGATGCCACCTTGCGTGTGACCGCCGCCTGTCGGCGGACTCTTGCTGCCGACGTTGAACTGATCCTGTGCGGCCCCCGTGTTCACCACCTCGGTCTTCGTCGGGGCGTTGGTACTCTGGATCGAGAACACGTCGTTGCCCGTGCCCAGCGAGACCACAAGGTTGAACGTGAAGGGCTGGCTAGCCTGGTTGTTCACGATGTTGGTGTACACGATGCCCTTGCCGCCGATCCCCAGGCCGGTGATCGTCGTGGAGGTCAAGATACCGGACTGCGACTTGGTATCGGCCGAATCGTTCACGTTGAGCTGGTTATTGCCCGGGCCGCCGGTCACCGTGAGCAATCCCGCCGGCTTCCCGGGATAGCCTCCGGCCGCGTTGTTGATTCCGGCGGGGTTGTTCAGGTTCACGACGGAATCGGCGCCATTCTCATAGATATTGATATTCGGCGCGATGAGCTCACCGTTGACGGTGATCACGGCGCCGGGTCCGGCGGCGTTCTGGTAGTCACCGTAGATGTTGATGCTGGTGGCCGCCACCACGACCGTCTGAGCCGCCGGGTTCTTACTATCGGCATCCTCCGTGAAATTGTCTCCCGTGTAGAAGTTCACCGCGCTCGTCGTCGAAGCGATCGACACACCGGACGCCAGTTCCGTGTTGCCCCCGGTGGCGTCATGGGTGGACGTATAGTTGATCGTGCTCAATGCAAGGACGTTCTGGATGATCGTGATCGGGCTTTGGGCCACAACGTTGATCGTCCCACCGGACTGCATCCCCATGGCGTTGTTCGGCGCGACACCGCCGACGGAGAGCGCACCGCTGTTGATCAACCAGGTGCTGCCGGTGGTCGACTGGCCCTGGACGTTGCCCACCTGGGTGCTGATCGGGCTGCCGGACGTGCCGATATTGAGGCTGGCGAACAGGTAAGTCTTGCCCGCCAGGACGTTCTGGCCGCCGGGATTGCCGTCGTCGATATTGCCGTCGGGAACCACGATGAAGGCCGTGCCGCCGTTGGAGACGGTCACCGTTTTGAGGTACAGGTCGCCGAGGGGTTGAGTGATGTAAGCGTTCTGGCCGCTGCTGGCGGTCAGCGTGGCGGGGGCGATGGCGTCGATCTCGAAGGCTTGAGTCGGAGAGCCGATGAAGCCGAGCAGGGGATCGGCCGAGAGCGTGATGTTGTTGCCGATGGCGACCGCGGTGCCCACCGGCTCGCTGGCGGGCTCCAGGATCGATCCGAACGGGGCGCTCAGGAAGAGGTCGCCGTGCAGCGAATGGACGCCGCCGGCGGTCAGGCTGCCGGAAGTTGCGTCGAGGTAGATATTCTCGTAGGCCTGCGCCACGACCGATCCGCCGGTCAAGACGATGTCCAGGGGGGCGGCGCCGGTCCCGATCGTGTTGGTGGTGTCGCCATCCTTGCCGGCAAGCAGGTTGATATTGGCGGCTTCTACGTTGATATTATTGAACGTGTTGCCATTGAGGATCGATTGGTCGGCGGTCAGGTTGACGCTCCCGACGGCGGAGAAGGCGGTGACGAGGTCCAGGCTGCCGTTCTTCTCGACGATGTCGACGTCAAACTGGGCGTTGGCTTCTTCGAGGAGCGAGCCGGTCGCCAGGTCGATGTAGAGTGGTGCCATGCTCGTGCCGATCCCGCCGGTATTGCCCCCTTCCAGGAAGAGGTTGCCGCTCGTGATATTGATGCCGGAGGCCGCGCCGTTGACCAGTCCGTCCAGGCCGAGGACGCGCGTCACGCCCGTGGGATGGCCCATGGCACCGCCCTGGGCGGTCAGGTGATCGATCGTGATCGGCAGGAGCGGGCCCTTGTTCACCACGTCCTGGCCGGAAACGAGCTCGATGTTCTGGCCGGCGGTCGCGTCCACCAACCCCGAGTTTTCCAGACTGACGCCCTTCTCGAGGGTGACCGTCAGCTCGACGGGATTGAATGACGGGTCGGTCGGGAACGTCAGGACGTGGCCGGCATTGTAGAACATGATGTCCGCGGGCTGCGCGGCGGCGAGGTCGAGGGCCTCATTTTGAGGGAGTGCGGCCGAAAGCGGCAATGCGATCACATCCTGGCCCGAGACAGTGCCGATGCTGTGTGATACCACGATGGCGATGTTCTTCCCCTCGAAGTTGGGATCGGGAATCGCCTGGACAGTCGATGGGAACAACACCGGCTCGATGATGCTGAGGTCCATCGAGTTCTGCAACTGGCTCTGGCTCCAGGCGGCGCGCTGCGCCTCCACGTCGACTTCGGAAAGGTAGTTGCCGGTGCCCGTGACGCTCGTGAGCTGGATCAAGACCGGCGGCGCGGCCGTCGCATTTGCGGAACTGGAGGCCAGCCCGATGTAGGCCGAGCTGCCCGTGTTGTTCGGGTCCACGACCACGTAATACGTGCCGCCGTCGGTCAGGCCACCCACGGACCCGCCGTTGGCATGGTAGATCACGGCCTGGCCTGTGTTGAACACGTTTTGGGGCAGGTTGATCGAGTCGCCCGACGAGATGTTCGAGGCGCCGAAGGTCTGGAAAATCTCGGAGAGGGTGTTGCCGGTACCGGTGATCGGGGAGAGGTGGATCGGGACCGGCGTCGAAGCGGTCGCATTCGCGTAGCTCGACGCCAGGCTAATCTGGTTGGGGTTGCCGGAGCTCACGATCGCGTAGTACGTGCCCCCGTCGACCAGGCCGGCGGCCGACCCGCCGTTGGCGTGGTAAACCACGGCCTGGCCGGTGGTGTAGGCATTCCCGGGCAGGTTGATCAAGTAACCCGTCCCGTCGATGTTCGAGGCGCCGAAGGCCACGTTGGGGTTGGCGAAGATTTCGGAGAGGGTGTTGCCGGTGCCGGTGATGGAGGAAAGATGGATCGGGATCGGGGTCGCCGCGGTCGCATTGGCGTAGCTCGATGCCAGGCTGATCTGGTTGGGATTGCTGGCGACCGCGATTGCGTAGTAGGTGCCGCCGTCGACCAGGCCGGCGACCGATCCGCCGTTGGCGTGATAAACCAACGGCGTGCCGGTCGAGTAGCCATTCCCGGGCAGGGTGATCAAGAAACCGGTGACGTCGAGGCTCGAGGCGCCGAAGGTCAGGTTGGAGTTGACGTTCAGCGGAGTCTGGTTGGCGTAATACCGGTAGTTCGGGTCGAAGCTGTTACCCAGCTTGCCGAATGTCGCGTTGAAGGTGCGATATTCCTGGGTATCCGCGTTCTGCAGTGTGGTGATGGCGGCGGCCACTTGAGTGGGGGTGAGCCCCTGCCCTTGATAGTACGTGGTCCAGGCCGCCACTTGTCCGGGCGACAGCGTCACCTGGAAGTTGGGGTCGAACACGCTCGGGTTGGGCTGCTCGTTGCGGAACTGCCAGTAGGTCTGATATTCCTGGTCGATCTGGCTTTCGTAGGCGTTGATGGTGTCATTGATGCTGATCTGGGCCGTGGACTGGGTCGCCAGCATGCTCATCCAGCGCGCTTCAAGCAGGGTGAGGTTCTGGGTGTCGGGGACCGAGATGTTGTTGGCATCGACCAGGTCGCCATTGGGGACCTCGACGCGGACGTTACCGGAAGACGAGGCGATCTTGTCGAGCCGTAGGTCTCCGGTGGTCTGCTTGACGTAGACATCGCCCTGGGCCGTCACCTTGAGGCTGTCGACGCTCGCGGTGCCGACATCGACGTTGATGGGCAGTGCATCGCCGGCTGGGGCGTTGGCCGTGCCGCCGGTCCCCAGGCTGCCGGCGGAGCCGAACGACGCGGTCAGGGCGATCGCGCCCCCCTCGACGAGGCTGCTCGCATTGGCCGCGAGGATGTTCTCGTCGGCGGTCAAGGTGACGTTTCCAGTACCCTGCGACGTGGTGATCTGGCCAATCTTCATCGAGCCCGAGACATCGTTGAGGTTGATATTGCCATTGGTGGAGGTCGCGTTCAACGTGCCCGGGATGTTGGTTGGGGAGATGTTCGTCATGTTGAGCAGCACCGGGGTGGTCCCGCCGATGCCGTTGGCGGCGCTCAGAGTGATGTTTTGGCCGCCGACCGAGGGCCCTGGGTTCTCCTGCTCGATGCTGCCGCCCGAAGAGCTCAAGGTCGTCGGGCCGGCGGCGTTGGCGATCGGGCCATTGATCAACAGGTCGCCCTCGGTGCTCACGGACAGCTTTTGCTGGGAAGAGCCTTCGTCAAAGCCGATGAAGTCGATGTTGATCGGCCGGTCGGCTCGAATGCTGTTCACATTGATGTTCTTCTTGGGCGTGGTGGTGACGGTCGTCTCGTAATACGTCGTCGTGCCGTACCAGGTCGAGTTCTGCGAGGAGGAGACTTGGGTCGTCGGGGTGCCCGTGTTGATCTGCTCGAACGAGTACGTGTAATCCGCGGAGTCGATGCCGGTGCCAGGGGTGAGGTTTTGGAAGCTCGGGTCAGTCGCCGCGTTATCGATCCATTCGCCGTCGAGCAGCGGTTCGGGCGTACCGGCGTGAGTTGTCGAGCTGACGAGATCGCTCGAGTTCAGATGGATGATGCTGGCCCAACTGCTTGTCTGGTAATTATCGGTGACCGTCACCGAGAGGTCCTGCCCGTCCTCCCAGACGAACCGTGCGGCGGCCGGCTGGTAGCTCGCGGTGCGGGCGCCGGCGTTGGGGCCGGAGTACTGGGCCGGCGACGACACGACCGAAGCGACCGTGCCGTCGGGTTTGGCGAAATAGCTCTGGGAGTAGACCTGTCCATTCTGTCGGTAGTACTCCGTGACCAGCGGCTGGCCCTGGGCATTCTGCTTGCCCGTGTCGGTGATCTTCAACTCGCCCGCGGTGCCTCCGCCCGTGGAAAGGCCGGTCTCGACGAGGGGATAACTGGTGTTGTTGGCGACGTTGATCGCTCCATACCCGTCCAGGACGTTGAGGTTTCCGGAGCCGGTGCTCATGAGGTCGCCGTAGAGCACCACCAGCCCGCCCTGGACATCAGTCTGCCCCAGCGCGAGCTGGCCGGTTTGACCTTCGTAGTAGACGTAGATGTTGTCAGCGGTTCCCTCGGGGAGCAAGAATTCCAGATAATCATTGGTGAACAACCCGTGCGATGAGACCAGGGATTGGGCGTCGGCGTGGTCTCCGTTCTTCCAATCCAGGTACGCGGTTGCCGCGGCGGTGATGGCCTGGGTCATGCTCTCGGTCCAGGTCATCCCCTTGATGTCGGGGTTGTAGACCGTCTTGACCGTGCTGTCGATCGTCACCTGCTGGTAGGGCTGGCCGCTCTGGATCGTGCCGTCGACGTTGAGGAACTGGGCACTGATGAAAACGTCGTTGCCAACCATGATGTTGCCGGCGCCGGGGTTCGCCAGATCAGCGGCCACCGCCGGCAGGAGGGAGGCGCCGCTGGAGTTCGCGGTGCTGACGGAGTTGCCCAGCGGGGGATTGGGATTGGCGGCGGCGGCGTTGGCCTCGGTTTGGCTCGAGACGTTCGACCAGAGGGTTGCGGGGTCACCTGCGATGCTGTCGATCCCGGGGACATAACTCTGGATGAAGTTCGCGCCGGCGGTGATCGTGACCGTCCCCACGTCGATGGTCGCATTCACGACGACGCTCCCCTGGCTGGATATGGTCAGCACGGTCGGAGGAGCGGTGATCGGCCCGTCGATGTTGATGTCCGGGCTGGTGAAATTGACGCCGTCGAAGGTATTGAACGACACGCTGAACGATCCCGTGATCGTCGCATTCTGGCTGAGCGTGATCGAGGAAGACGAGTTAATCTGGGCGATTGTGGTTCCGGCGGGAATGCCCGCTCCAGGCGCAGAGACCGTCTCGCCGACAAAGAAACCCGCCGTGTTCAGCCCGGTGACGGATTCCGACCCCGCGGTCAAATTGGCGGTCTGGGAGGAGCCGATGTTCTCCGGGTCCTTCGAGGAGAAGGTGTTGGTGATCGTGACCGAGGGAGGGCTGGAGGTGTTCGAGGTCGTGATCGAAAACGAGGGCGTCGTCTTGCTCTGGTTGATTCCCCCGATGCCCGAGTTGGTCGTGACCGTGGACCCGTCGTAGAAGAGAGTGCCGCCGAAGCTTTGCGGGATCGTGATCGCGTTGAGGCGGAGGAATGCCGGGCTGTTGTTGGTGATGGTGATGCTCACGTTGCCCGGTGCTTGCAGGCTGCCGCTACCCAGGAGGTTGTCGCCGTCGATGGTAATGGTGCCGGCCTCGGCGAAGATGGGGCTGACAGTGACGAAGGGGACGGCGTCTTGCGTCTTGTAGAATGTGGTCCCGCCATCGGTCTCGGACAGGCCCAGTTGCGTCATCTGGAACTGGATCTGCTGGAGGTCGGATTGATAGGCGTTCTCGGCGGCGGTGTCGCCCGCGTAGGCGACCAGCAATGCCTGCAACGTCTGCAATTCCTGGAAAAGGTCCGAGGCGAGGGATTCCGTATCCACGGTGAAGCTGATGGGGCCGGTCACCGAGTAATCCGTGGGGACCGGCACGGTGTTGTTCAGATTGAGGGTCTTGTTGATCGTCAGCGACTGGACGTTGTTGATCCCGAGCTGGATGGTGCCGTTGACGGTAACGGTTGTCGTCGTGTTGAGGATGCCGGTGCCGGTATGAGTGCTCGCGGAGAGGCCGGTGCCGCCGAACAGGGAGCCGAGAGCGCCGGCCACGGCCGTGAGCCAATCCTTGCCGGTGCCGAACGCGTTGGTGATCGCGTTGCCGTACTTCTGGGCCATGAGGTTGGCGTTACCGGCAGCCTGGAGCAACGCCCCGGAGGCCACGTTGACCGTATTGTTCTGGTCGATCTCGCATTTCGAGGTGAGCTCGAAGGCCGGAATGGCCGAGGCGTTCAGCTCGTACGAATTGGATCCCGTGGTGAGGTCGTTCAAGTCGCCGGCCATGTCGCCGCCGGCGTTCAAGTTCAGGTTGCCCTGTGCCTGAACGGTGGCGCCTGAATCGACTTTGACCGCGTCGTTCTCGCTGATCGTCGCCTCGCCGTCGATCGAGCCCGGCGAAGCCAGGCCGTAGGTGTGGACCGTGGGCGCCACCGTGAAGTTGCTGGTGGTGCGGGTGTCGAGGTTGACGTCGCCCACGGTTGTGACCGTGGCACTCGGCCCGATCTCGGCGGTCGCGTTGTTGGTGTCGGCGTGGATGATGGAGGTCGCGTCGGAGCCGTCGATCAAGCCACCGGTGTCGAGTTTGACGGTGTCCGAGCCATCGACGTTGTTCAAGGCGTACAGCTCGAAGAGCCCGGGGTTGGTGGTGCTGCCGGTGACGTTGAGGTTCGCATGCGCGCCGACATCCGCGGTGGTAAAGTTGGCGATGGTGGTCGTGCTCTGGGCGGCATTGCCCTGGATCACGCCGCCCGACCCGGCACTCACGTTGTTTTGACCGGCCGGCACCAGGTTTTTCTCGGTGGTGTTCGTGGCGAGGACCTGGAGGCTCTGGGTGACGACCTGGGCGTAGTTGCCGATGTGGGCGCTCACCGTGGAGCTGTCGGTGTTGTTGGCCGCCGAGCCGCTGAAGCCGACGGCGTCGGCCTGGATCGTGTTGGTCTGGCTGTCGAACTGCGCGGTGTGCAGCGCGGTGATGGTGAGGCTCGAGACATGGAGGCTGGTGCCGGGGCCGGAGTTGTCGGCGATGGAGGCGCTCGCACCGCCGCCGGTGCTGGTGTTCGCCGCGGCGGCGGAGCCGGCGACCAGGCCGCCGCTGCCGGAGACCGCGGCGCCGAAGTTGACGTCGTCGCCGTTGGCCGAGATCGCCAGCGCCGGCCCGTTGCTCTTGTGGTACACCACCGGCTCGCCGAGATACAAGCTGTTCGACCCGAGGTTGATGGTGCCGGCGCCCGCATTCACGGCGGTCGCCGGGTCGAAGAGGACGGGCGCGGCGCCGACACCGTTGTAGGGGGTCAGGCTCTGGTTGCCGGCGGAGAATGCCGGCACACTCAAGGGAATCGTGATGGCGCCGCTGCCGGGCTGCGGGTGGGCGCCGCCGGAGGTCTGAATGGCGTTCTGGAACGAGCTGGCCAGGCTGATGAGGTTGGGATTGGAGCTGGGGACGACGTAGTAGATCTGCCCGTCGGTGAGGCCGCCGATCGCGTCGCCCGCGCTGATGGTGACGCCGCTGCCGACGGTGGCGTTGGTCTGGGCGGTTGACTCGGCGGTCGACGTGTTCGAGCCGACCGCGATGATCCCGCCGACGTCACTGTTTCCAATTGCGTACTGGTCGGTATTGCCGTTCGCCTGGACGGTGATCCCGCTCGAGATGAAGAGCGCCGTCTGGTTGGCGATGGAGCTGGTGAGCGTCCCGGTGTTGTTCGCGGTGCTCGAGGTGGCCGCGACGCCGATCAAGGCGCCGGCCGAGCCGCTGGCGGAGGAGCTCGCGCTGTCGTTGCCGACCGGGACGTAGGTCGCGGCGTCGACGTTCAAAGTGCCACCGGTGATCTTGGTTCCGGCCCCGCCCACGGTGGCGGTCACCGCCGGCGAATCGGTCGCGTTGGCGACGGAGGCGCCGACGGCCAGGGCGCCCGCGGCGACGCCGACGACATTGGCGCTCGACTGGGGCGTCAGGGTCGCGGCGACGGTGATGGTCGCCGGCGCGCTCAACTTGCCGCCGCCGGCGGTGGTGGCACTGATCGTGGGGTTGATGGTGGCCGTCGCGTCGCCGCCGTCACCGGAGACGATCCCGCCCGCGGCCGCCACCGACTTCGCCGAGGCGTCGTCGACGCCGTTGGCGGTGACCGAAATGTTGTTGCCTGCGGTCAGGTTGACGTTCAAATCCGAATGAGCTTTGGTCATTTCGCCGTCGGTCGCGGTGGCGACGCTGATGCCGACACCCACGATCCCGAGCCCCGCGCCAATCGCCTGGGAGCCGGCGTGGTCGTGCGACTGGGAGACGATCGAGACGTTGTTTCCGGCGCTCAGGGAGGCGCCGGAGGCGACGCCCGCGTCGACGGTGGGTGACGTGGTCGACGTGGCACCCGCGCCGGCGGCGCCGACGACGATCGCGCCCGCGCCGGCGAGGGCCATGGTGTCGGCCCCGTCGTTCTGCGGGGTGCCTCCCGACGTGATATTGTTCAAGGCCGACAGGGTGATGTCCTGGCCCGCCTGGAGCACCGCGTGACCGCCGATCTCGGCCGTCGTGTCGGGCGAAACCTGGGCGTTGGCCACGGCCGCCCCCAGCGACGCGGTCTCCGAGACGGCGATTCCCAGCGCGTTCCCGGACGCCTGACCGGTCGACGTGGCCCCGACCGAGATGGTGCCGGTGACGTTCACGCGGGCGTTGGTGCCCGAGCTGGTGCCCAGGGAGGCCGCGACGGTCGGGTTGGACTCGGCGCTGGCGTAGACGCCCGTCAGCCCGACGTACCCGGCCGCGACGCCATACGACTTCGCCATGACGTCATCGGTGGAGGTGGCGGCAACGCTCAAGCCGCCGACGGTCCCGGTCTGGCCGATCTGGGCACCGGAGCCGATGCCGGCCGACGGGCCGCCGCTGGCGTTGGCGATCGCCACGCCGACCCCGGCCGCGACGCCGCCAACCGACCCGCCCAGGGCCAGAGCCGTCAGCGAGCGGTTCGACGAGGCCGTCACCTGAACCTGCGCGGCCTGCGGGATCGTCACCCCGCTGTTGAGGGTCGCTGACTCGGTGCTGCTGTCCTGGATGTCGACAACCTGCGCGCCGATGGCGACGATCCCCGCCGTGCCCGCGAAGGCGGTGCCATTGGAGGTGTCGCTGACGAGCTCGGCGTCGACCGCCACATTGCCGCCGGCGTTCACCGTCGAGCTGGCGTCGATGTAGGCCTGGGTGCTTCCTTCGATGTTGGCGATCTCGACCGCACCGCCGATGCCGACCGCACCGGCCGCCAGGCCGCCGACGAAGCCGCTGTAGCTGACCTCGCTCTTGGCCCGGACGTTGACGTTGCCACCCGCGCTCACGCTGACGCCGGAGCCGATGAACGCCACGGTGCCCGCCGGCACCGCCGTGCTGTTGATCGCGCTGGCGACCGGGTCTCCGCTGATGGAGCCGTTGACCCCGCCCTGGTCCGAGCTGACGGTGCCGCTGATGTACTGCGTGTTGCCGGCTGCCCCGTTGTTCATGGGGTCGGTCAGACCGCCGACCATCGACGAGGCCCCACCGGTCTGGCCTTCCGCGCTCGAGCTCGAGTTGGTGACTCCGCTGTTCGGCACGCTCTGGGTTGTGCCGTCGCTGGCGTTGCCGTCGGTGTAGCCGGCGGCATAGGGCTGGCCGATCGACCAGACCGACACCGACCCGGCGACTCCCACGATGCCGACGGCGGCGCCCAGGGCATCGGTCTGCACGCTGTCATTCGACAGCGCATAAACGTCGACGTCCTGCTTGGCGTGGACGTCGGAGCCGTTGCTGATGTAGGCCTGCGTCGAGTTCTTCAAGAGGCCGACGTCGACGCCGCCGGCGATGCCGGCGATGCCCCCGCCCAGCCCGCCGGCGAACGAGAAGTTGGTGGCCTGGTTGACCGCCGCGACGTCGACGGCCTGCGCCGAGCCGGCGCCGACCGAATTGGCGTTGATGTGGGCGCTATTGCCGACATCGGCCTGGGTGGTCGAGCTGAAGAGCTCGATCGAGACGCCGCCGGCCAGGCCGGCAAAGAACCCGGCCGCGCCGGCCGCCGAGACGTTGGTGACGTTCTCGCTCGTGGCCGCCTGGACGGCCACGCCGTGGAAGCTCGAGAGGGTCTCGAAGTCGCCCGATCCGGTGTAATTCCCGTCGAAGATGCCGGGGAGACTGGGGGTGTTGCCCAGGGCGTTGACCGTGGCGTGGCTGCCGATGAAGGCGTCGGTGTTCTTGCTCAGGTCGACAATGCCGACCGCGGCGCCGATCCCCGCGCCGCCGATCCCGATGGAGAGGGCGCCCGTGATCAGGTAGGCCACGGTGTCGTCGGTGGCGTCGACCAGCACGTTGCCCCCGGCGTTCACCTGGGCACCGGCTCCGTCGGAGGTCGCGGTGTTGCCGATATTGGCCTGGGTCGTGTCGTTGATGCCGATGTACGAGACCGACCCGCCCCCCGACCCCTCGCCGGAGACGGCGGCGGCGGCGGCGATCGTGAGGACGTCGCCGCTGGAGTGGGCGACGACCGCGACGTCGCCCCTGGCGGCGACCGAGGCGCCATCGTCGATCGAGGCGGTGGTCGTGTTGTTGATCACCAGCACGACGACCCCCGGCGCGACGGCCACCGTGCCCGAGATCGACAGCGACGCGGCGATGCCCAGGAACGAGGCGTCGTTACCGGCCGCCACCAGGACCGACTGGCCGCTCGCGGCACCCGCGTTGCTGGAGTTGATCGCCGCGCCCGAGCCGATGTATGCGTCGGTGTGGTTGGTCAGCACGGCGACCGAGCCGCTCAGGTTGACGGCGACCGCCCCCGACGCGCCGCCGGTGACGCCGACGCCCTGGAGAGCGTCGGTGTTGACCGCCGTGACCGCCAGCCCGTTGACCGACTGCGAAAGGGGCGTGGCGACCCGGTCCTGGCCCAGCCTTGGGCTATTGAGGCTGTGTCCGCCCGGGGTGGCGCTCTCCGGCTTGGGCTGGGCCACGCCGGCCCCCGAGCCGTAGGCTTGGTAGGAGATGGCGAACTGGCCGTTCTCGGCATTGATCGCGCTGCCCAGGCCCAGGGCGCCGACGTGGGCGCCGGCCCCGATGAACGCCTCGGTCGTCTTGTTGATGACCGGGACGCTCGCGGCGGCGCCGACGCTCACGGAGCCGGAGCCGGCGAAGTTGCCCGAGAGGAGGTCCAGCGTGGTCGCCTCCGACGCCGCGACCAGGATGCTCCCGCCGGCCTGGACGCTGGTCGAGCCGGCGGTCTGGTTCGTGGGATCGTTGCCGATGAAGGCCCGGGTCGTGATGCCCAGGACGTAGACCCCGGCCGAGCCGACGATCGCGACGCTGCCGCTGGCGCCGATCGCCGCGGTGATCGAGTCGAGGTTTTCCGCCGACTTGGCCTGGACCAGCACGTCGCCGTCGGCGGTGACGGTCGCGGTCGCGATGTACGCCTGGGTGTTCTTGGTGATCGAGTCCACGTCGACGCCGGCGCCCAAGCCGGCGTCTCCGCCGGCGGCCAGCGCGCCGGCCGTGCTGAAGAGGGTCAAGGGGTCGGCGGCCGTGACCATCACGCCCGGACCGCTTCCCGGCGAGCCGTCGGTCGCATTGAGATTCGCCCCGGCGGCAACATAGGCCAACGTCGTGTCGGAGAGCACGTTGACCGCGATCGAGCCGGCAATGCCGACCGAGCCGGAGATCGCGCCTCCCACCACGATCGACTGCACGTTCTGGAACGTCGCCGCCACCACGGCCACCCCCGAAAACGGCGTCGTGTCGCCCGCGGAGTTGCCGGTGAGGACCGGGATCGTGCCCGAGGTCCCCTGGGCCGTGATCATATCGCCCGAGCCGATGTACGCATCGGTGTTCACGGTATCGACGACCGTCGAGACCGCGGCGCCGACGCTGGCGTCGCCGCTGACGCCGAGCTGGCCGGCGAGCGTGTTGATCGTCGCCTGGCGGCTCGCCTGGACCAGGAGGTCCCCCTGGGCGTCGACCGTCGTGCCAGTGTCGATGTAGGCGTTGGTCGTCGGCGACAGGATCTCGATCGAGGCCGCGCCGGCGATCCCCGCCGACCCGCCGACCGCCAGCGCCGCCGTGATCGAATTGAAGGTCCCGTTCGTGCTCGAGGTGACCATCACGTTCTGGGCCGCGTCAACCGTCGCGTTCGGGGCGATATAGGCCTGGGCGTCCTCGGTGACGATGTTGACGTCGAGGGCCGCGCCGATGCCGGCGTCGTCGCCGCCGCCGATCGCGCCCGCCCAGTCCGCGATATTCATCGTCTCGGTCGCCGCCACGGTCACGCCCTCGTCGGATTTGGCCGTCGGATAACCGGCCGTGCCGACCTTGGTATTGATCAAGGCGCTACCGTTGATATAGGCGTGCGTCGTCTGAGTGATGACGTTGACGATGAACGAGCCGGCGACGCCCGCGCCGCCGGAGGAGGCCCCGGCCCCCGCGGCGAAGTTCGTCGGGTGCAGCGACGAAAGGGCCGTGGTCACAATGCTCACTGGAGTTTCGGTGATGATCACGGGACCGCTGGCGGTCGCGTTCGCAGAAAGTTGAAGGGAGCCGGCGGCGAGCGGCGCGGAACCGTTGGCAAACACGGGCGCCGAAAGCGTGATACTGGTGCCGCCGCTCATACTGAGAGTGATTTTCTGGATCGTCGCCCCAGGCACGATGCCGGGTCCGCTGACGGTCTCCCCGACCTTCGGCGTCTTTAACGGATCAAGAAAAACGGTGTCATCCGAAGTGACCACATTCGATCCGAACGTCAGGATGCCGGTGAACGGTTTACTGTCGTTTTTCACAATCACCGTTCCGAAGGGGATGCCGGTGCCGGTGACAGGCTCCCCGACGAACGGGGTCATCGTACCATTGACGATCGAAGCGTCGATGCCCGTCACCTCATCCGATCCCGCCGTCAGTGTGCCGGTGGCGACGATCGTGTCGGCGACCGAATTGGGGATGGGGTCCATCGACGGATTGAGCGACGACTCGGCCGTGACCTGGGTCACGTCGGCCACGTTGGCCTGGACGTTGGAGTCAAGAAACGCGTTGGTCGGGTTGTTCAGGACGTTGACGTTGACGGCCGCGCCCACACCGGCGTCCTGGCCGACGGCCAGCGTGAAGGCGATGTTCTGAAGCGTCTCGTCGTTGGCGGCCTGGACGCTCAGGCCGCCGAATGACTTGACGACGGTGCCGGCGCCGATCGAGGCCTGCGTATTGATCGTGATGACGTTGATCCCGACCGAGCCCGCGACGCCGACCTGCGACCCGATGGCGACACCCAGCCCCTGCGTCGAGAAGTCATTCACCTGCCCCGTGGTCATGAGCGCGGTCACGTTCACGCCGTGGGCGGAGATCGTGGCCGACGAGCCGATCGTGGCGTCGTTGGTCACGTTGGCGACGTTCAACGACACGGCTGCGCCGATCGAGACCTTGTTGCTGGTCGCCCGCCCGTCGGCCAGGGCGAGGGCGCTGGTCTGGTTGGTGGTGCCGACAGTCAGCGCGCCGGAGGTCGTCGTCACGGTGAGACCGTTCTCGATCTCCGCGACCGTGCTGGTGGTCAGCACGTTGACCGAAACGGCCGCCGCGATGCCCACCTTCGACTCGCCGCTGCTGCCGCCCGACTTGCCGCTGGCCGAGCTCGAAGGCGAGCTCATCTCGCTGTTCGATGTCGGGGGCGCCGCGACATTGGGTGAATCCGAGCCCCCCTCGCCATGGGCGAAGGTGGACTGGTTCGACGACTCCTGGTCCGCGGTTCCGTCGCTGCCGCCCGTGTCGGTGTTGGAGCTGGAGGGAGGGGCCCCGTTCTCGCTGGCGATGGCGGTGGCCTGACTGGACCCGGTCGCCGCGTCGGTGATCATGATGGGCCCGGCGGCCGATACGTTGCGGTTCAGCTCGGCCAGGAACGAGTCTTGCGCCACGTTGACGACCACTGAGGCCCCGACCCCGACGGTCCCGCCGTTGGTGGCGGCCGTGGAGTCGGCCAGCGAGCCCACCGAGAACGACCCGCTCGCTCCGATCGTGAGACCACCCGAGGCATTCAACGTCTGAGCGTCCGAGCCGATGTAGGCCGTCGTCTGGTCGCCGGCGATCACGATGGAAATGCCGGCGCCGACGGCCACTTTGCCCGCCGCCCCGTTCTGCGCCCAGGTGATGATCGAGTGGGACGCGCTGGCGGTCACTGTCACGTTACCGGTGTTCGTGAGGGCGGCTCCGTCCTGGACCTCGGACTGGGTGGTGTCGGTAATGATGTTCAGGGCCAGCGACGCGCCGATGCCGACGCTGTCGCCCGTGGCGACCCCCGCCGGCAGCGCCAATGTCGTGTCGGTCGAGTTGTTCGCCGAGGTCAGCGAGACATCGCCGCCATTGGCGGCGACCGCAGCGCCGGTCTCGATCAGGGCCTGGCTGGTGTCGTTCACGATGTTGATCGCCACCGACCCGGCCACGCCAATGTCGCCCGCCCCCGCGCCGGAGGTCGCCGTGGCGCCGAATGCGTTCATCGGATTGGCGACGGTCATCCCCGCATTGACGTTCACACCATCGGTGTTGATCGTCGAGGCCCCGATCGTCGCCTCGGTCGAGGCTTTGACGAGGTTCACGGCGACCGCCGCCCCGATTCCCACCTTGGAGGTCCCCGCGGCGGTCCCCCAGGCGTTGGCCGTGTCGCCGTAGATCGTGTTGGCGCTGTTGCCGGTGTCGTTGGTGGCGGTGACGGTCAAGGGGCCGGTGGCGGTGATGGTGAGGCCGGCGGGGACAGTCGCGTCGGCCTCGCTGTCGACGATGTTGATGGCCACCGCGGCGGCCACCGTGACTCCCCCGTCGGAGGTCTTGGCCGCCGGGGTCGCCGACTTCTTCTTGGTGTCGCCGGCGCTGACCGTGTTTCCCTTGGAGTCGGTGACTGTGCTCTCGCTGTCGGCGTAGTGGCGCTGCTGGGCGTTCTGGCCGTCGACGGAGGTGGAGTCGGACGTGTCGGAGCCGGGCCCCTCCTCGCTGGTGTCGCTCGTGGGAGGACTGTTCTCCGACTTCTCCTGGGAAGCGGTCGGCCCGCCGGACGCGCTGGCGTCGGACGAGACGAGACTGGCAGCCGACCCATCGGCCTCTAACGTCACCCCCCCACCTTTTGCGTCAAGGGAGCGGAGGGTCGTCGCCGTGGTCTGGTCGGTGACGAAGGCCAGGGCGATGGAGACGCCCGCCGAGACCGCGGTCCCCGCGCCGGACGCGGCCCCGGTCGGGGTCGACGCCAGGCCGGTGTGGGTCGCGGTGGCCGAGAACGCGCCGCCGACCACGAGCGGGTCATTCGCAGCGTCCGGAGCCCCCACCTGGGCCGCGGTCGTGTTGGTCACCACCGTGATGCCCACCGAGGGGCTGATCGACACCGACCCTCCCGACGAGCCGGACACCGCGTTCGTGGCGACCGTGTCGGTGGAGCCGGCCGTGAATGTCAGGTTGTTGGCACCGGTCAGTTGCGCCGTGTCCTGGAGATCGGCCAGTGTGGTGTTGCCGGCGATGTTCAGCGCGACCGAGGCGCCGATGCCCAACGCGCCGCCCCCGGAGCCCCCGACGGCCCCGACCGGCGGCTGGGCTGACGCTGTCTCGGTGGCGTTGTCCTGCGCGTTGAACGTTACGTTGCCGGCCATGGAAACGGTCGAGCCCGTCGGGACCGATGCCTCGCTGGTATTGGACACGATGTTCAGGGCCAGCGCGCCGGCGACTCCGACGTTCGAGCCTGACACCCCCGAGGTGGCCGACGCCGTGGTATTGAGTATGTTCGGCGTCGAGGAGGACATGGTGGGCGTGGCCGCCTGGACCATGATGGTCGGGGCTGACAGGCTAGTCGTGCCGGCCGTGTTCTCGACCGTGGCCGTGTTGCTCACGTCGGTGTCGCTGATCGCGACGGCGACCCCCACGCTGACATTTGCGTTGCTGGTGGTCGCGTTGGCGTCCGCCACGGTGGACGTGTTGTTGTTGGACGACGCGTCGATGTTGATGGCGTTGCCGGCCGTGACGGTGGACGAGTCGACGTAGGCCTGGGTCGTCGGCGTGAACTTGGTCACCGCCACGGCGCCCGAGACGGTCAGCGGGAGGCCGCCCGACGAGGCCGTCTCGGCCGGGGAGGTCTTGTCGGCGGGCTTGGGGGATGGGGGGTTTACGTCCGAGAGGTAGGCCGGGTCGACTTTCCCCGCCAGGATGTTTTGAATCGCGCTGTTAGCGCCGCCGCCCGTGGCCGTCGAGTTGGCGGTGGTATTAGCCGTGTTGGTTGTCGTAGCCGAGACGTCGACCGTGCCCCCCGTGGCGGTGGAGCCGCCGTCCACGAAGGCCTGGCTCGTGCTATTGTCGAGCGTCACGGCCGCGCTCGCCCCGCCGAGGGCGCTCGATCCGTCGACCTCCGTCGTCACATTGGTCGTGTTGATCGACGTGATGCTCAGAGTGCCAGTGCCGCTGCCGGCGCTGACCGTCGAGCCGCCGCCGACATGGGTGACCGCCGAGGAGTTGACGATCGATGCGGCGATCGCCGCATCGACCGGGTTGAGGGCGTTGCCGCTGATGTCTTTCCCGACCGTTGTGGTGGAGTTGACCGTGGCGCTGGCGTCTGCCCCGATCGTGACGTTCCCGCTGGCCCCGTTGACCGTGATCTTCGTCGAAGACCCTTGGACCGTAACCGTCGCGCTCGGTTCGAGATCGGCGATCGCCACGGCCGCGCCCAAGGCGTTGAGAACTCCCCCGAGGGGGGCGCTGTTCGTGTAAGTCGACGAAGCATTGGCGTCAAGCGTGATGTTGTCCGCCGTGATCGTGGCCCCCGTGACACTGACCGAGACCTGCGGCGCGGTCGCCCCCAGCACACCCGTCGCCGACGTCGTCTCGGAGACCTCGACGTCGATGTTGCCCGACGTCGCGTCGATCGTGACGTCGGTGAACGTCACCGCGGTGATGCCGGTGACCTTCAGCGCGTCGGTGCCCGACGCGGAGTGGAGAGTGATCGTGCCGCCGCTGCCCCCGAATGTGACGCCTTGGTTGGGATCGTCCTGGCTGGACGTGTTGGCGCCCAGCACCACGATCGCTGTGACGCCCGCGAACGAATTGCTGGAATAACCGGTGCCGCTGACTTGAATGTTCGAGCCCGACGGCGTGATCATCGCCTGGTCATTGGCCGCTGATAGATTGACATCAAGCACCGTTGCATTCAAGCTCGCAGTAACGCTGAGAAGTGTGCGGTGTTCGAGTTCCTGGATCACCAGGTACGGCGACTTCCGCCGTGGGCGGTTCGCCGAGGAGCGGGGCCGAGCCCCCGTGGACTTCGCCCGCTTCGACCCAAAAGGCCGCTTCCACTTATCAGACATCGGTGGAACTCCCTGGTGCTATGATTTGTGAGATCGATGTGCGTGCCGACCCCGGCGACCGCTAGCGCGGCACGACAGACCGAGCCAGGGATCGACCCTCCCGTGGCCGGAGTCGTGGTTGCCGTTGGGAACCGCGAGCGACTCAACACAAACTTACTGTCGGGACGATTCCACACGGATTGGCCGTCGGGAGCGATTCCGTCTCGCCCATTTCGTCATGATCCTTAGACATCGAGACAGTTGCTCGACGTGGAATCGATCATTCATCTACAAAAAGCAGCAAATACACCTCAAGCAGCGAGATCCCGTCCCCTGGGTCCATCAGAGGCGCTGGAAAACGAGGACGATTGCGGGTATTAGTTAAAACCAGTCGCCAGGGGTTTTGCAAGACAAAAAAAGCGTTCAATCGAAATTTCTTGAAACTCGCCGACATGGTGCGCAAAGATTATGCCTGGAAAAGTCGTCGATCTCCCGCCAACTGACGATCCGCTCGCGGTCGTCGTGAATCGCCACGCTGACTCTTTTTTGATGAGGATGGGGAATGACGAACCCGAGCAACCGAACACAACTGCTCAGAAGGTACGAGGCGGAAGCGAACATCTGCGCGACCGACGGAGAGGACCCGGGGATGGACTTCTACTCCCCGTTTGGGCCGATGATCGCGAAGGTGACGGTGCCGGCGACGTTACTCAACCACATTAACAAGTATGCCGATGAGGTCGTGGCGGGGCATCAAGGCATGGAATTCGTCCTGCCGCAGAGCGTTGTCTTCGACGGTGGCGAAGAGTCGCTGGCACGGCAGACAGCGCGCCTTATCGGTCGTTATCTCGAGCGGGTGACCAGTGCGCAAATTGAGGAAGTGAAATTCCAGAGCTTCTGGGTCGTGAGTCAATTCGCCGGAACACCCAGCCCGGTGCACTTTCACTCGGGCGACATCTCCGGGGCGCTGTATCTCAAGGTCCCTGAAATCAGCGACGAAGAGGCGGAAGACGCAAAAACGTATATTTCCGGGAGACAGGCCGGCTATATCAACTTCCTCATGGGGGGAAGACAGCAATACTCGAAATCGATCATCAGTTTCAAACCTCGGATCGGCGATTTCTACATTTTCCCCGGCTGGCTCTTGCATGGGGCGGAGCCGTTCCGCGGCAAGGGCGAACGGAGATCCATGGCCTTCAACGCCTTTGTGCCTTATTCAGACCATTGACTCATGAAACGTCATTGGCAGCGCGGAGCCGAGTTCCTGGTCCTGGACATCAGGGCCCTGAACGCGCTGATTCAGCCCGCGTTCCCTGGTCGACAGGTCGAGGACGCTCGACCCGTCGATGGGGGCCTTTCCAACACCAATTACCGCCTGATGATCTCTGGGCGGGAGTCACCGGTCCGATTGCGGATCTTCGTCACCCGACCCGAATCCTCACGGCTGGAGGTCGTGCTCGGTGGGCGCGTGCGGTCTCGGGTTCCGGTCCCGCATTTCCTCCACTACGCGGTGACAAATCCGTTCACGGGGCATCCGTACGCGATCCTGGAGTGGCTTGAAGGGATCGCGCTCGATGACCTGCCCGCGATGGCGGGCCGGCAGGAGGTCGCCCTGGTCGGACGGCAGGTCGGCGAGGTCCTGGCCTTGATTGGCTCCTTCAAGTTCGCGTCGGCCGGGTTCCTCGACGACGGGCTCGAGGTTGCGAAGCCGCTGCACCTGGACGCCGAGGTCTTTCGGTCTTACATCCATCGGGACCTCTTCGAAGGTCAGGCGTGCGGACGCCTGGGGGGTGAGCTTGGTCGCGAGCTGTGGGAATTCGTCACATCCGCGGCCCCTCTGCTGGATGACCTGGAGGAGGTACCCTGTCTGGCTCACGGCGATTTCGATGGGTCGAACATCCTGGTCCGCAGGGTGGGCGGCCAGTGGAAGGTCTCCGGCGTCGTGGACTGGGAATACGCGATCAGCGCAACGCCTCTGGTCGATCTCGGTCATATCCTCCGACCGCCGTTTGGCGACATCGAGTCGTTCGAACGCAACCTGATCGAGGGGTTTGTCAGCCACGGAGGCATCCTTGTCCCCCAGTGGAAGCGCGCGTGCCGGTTGCTCGACCTCATCAATTGGGTCAGCTTCCTGAACCGGCCCGCTGCCGGACGGGAAGTGATCGAGTCATCGCGGGAGATGATCCTCCGGACGATCCGCTCATGGTGATCGTGAATCGCCACGCGGACTCTTGAATATCGGCTCGGGTCATCCGTATGTTACATGTGTGCTCGATCGGTGAGTCCGTCCGGGGCCGCGTGGGCCTCGTGCCGGAGCCTCCCGACCGAAGGGAGGGGCGAGCGCCATGGCCTCGTCAACGGTGCCGCAGTGCCAGCCGGGCGAGGACTTCGATTTCCTCTGCGTCGACGAATTCCTCACGAACATCGTCGCGGCGCAGGCCCTGAAAAGTGCGCTGGCGCTCCGGCTCATCGACCAACTGGGGGAGGAGCAGCCCAGTACGCTCGCTCGCCTCGAACGGACCTGGCGGGGGGATCACCGGGGGCTGCGGCTCCTGCTCGATCTTCTCGCCGCCAACCAGGTCGTCGAGCGAATCGGCGACGAGGTCCGGCTGACGCCCCGATTTCGGGTCGCGTTGCGCTTTCGCGACCTGCTGGAAGCCAAGCTCGACTTCGCCAATCTCGCCGCCCCCGACTTGATCCAGCACTTTCCCTGGTTGTTCGTTGACCCCGACGGGTTCATGCAGAAGGCGCGCATCTTCAACCTGTTCGACTACAATCGCTGCCTCGAGCCGAGCCCTGAGAACTACGAAGCGACCAAGCGGTGGATGCGGTTCACCACCTGCCTGACGCGATACGAGGCTGCGGCCTGCATGCGATTTCACGATTTCTCGCGGTACGCGAGCATGCTCGACGTCGGGGGGAACAGCGGCGAGTTCCTGCTGCGCGTCTGCAAGAACCACCCGCGTCTCCGCGGCACGGTCTTCGACCTTCCCGTGGTCTGCGACATCGGACGGGACCACGTCCGGCGCGAGCCCGAGGCCCCCCGGATCGCCTTCGTCAAGGGGAGCGCGCTGGTCGATCCCCTGCCAACGGGCTTCGATCTGATCACGTTTAAATCGATGCTCCACGATTGGTCGAACGACGACGCGACCCGGATTCTCACCCGGGCGAGTCAATTCCTGGATGCCGGCGCGACGCTGCTCATCTTCGAACGCGCCCCCATCGAGGTCGGGACCGGCCCAGTGCCGTACTGGATGATCCCGATGTTGCTCTTCTTCCGCAACTTCCGGTCCCCTTTGTTTTATCAAGAGCGACTGAAGGAGCTTGGGTTCGAAGGTGTCGAGATCCAGACCATCCACCTGGAGATGCCGTTCTTCCTGGTCACGGCCCGACGAGGTGGATGACCCAACGTGTGCGATCCACGCCAGAGCCCAGGTCCGGACGTCGAGTCATCACATGTCGAACGAGAAGCCGTCCTATCCGACTAAGGACCAAGGACCAAGGACTAAGGACCAAGGACGAAGGACCAAGGACGAAGGGGGTCGAGTCATCATGTCGAGCGAGAAGCCGTCCTATCCTGGTGCTCGAACGGTCGGTACGTTCTTCGGCCTGCTGGAGATCGACGTCACCGAGGCGGCCCGTCATCCGGGCGCCTGCGATCATCTCCGACGGGGCGAGCTCCACGGCGTGCTGGTCCACCACGTCTACGGCCCCGATGTCCTGGGCGAGGTGGTCGACCGCCTCGAGCGCCACGACCCTCCTTTCTTGAAGACGTGGTTTCCCCAGGAGTTTCGGAGTTGGTTCTTCGGCCGGAACCTCAACCTCGCGCCCTCCGACCTGCGCGATTACTTCCGGGAGGCCGCCGAGTTTCACGAGCACTTGCGCTGCCTGTTCCCACCCGCGATGGGGATCACCGACCACGTCGCGGGGATTCTGGCGCAACTGGACCACGGCCGGCCGTTCGTGGCGGCGCCCGGTCCCGAGCCCGGCTCGCGGTACATGTTCACAACCCTGCGCGCCCACCTCGAAGGTGGGTACATCCCTCCCCACTGCGACAACGAGCAAGCCATCCGTCCTTCGTTCCGGCATCTTCGCACTCTGGTCGAGCTCCCCATGCTTTCCTTCGTGCTGGCCTTGACCTTGCCCGAAGCCGGCGGGGCGCTGGAGGTGTACGACTATCGACCCGAGCCGCTGACGGAGCCTCCGATGACCGGCGCCGGAGCCCGCGCTCGACCCAAACGGGAAGAGCTGGACGCGGTCAGCTTCCGCATCCCGCCCGGGTCCTTGATCATCCTCGACTCCGGCCGCTACCTGCACCAGGTCTCTCCGGTCGCGGGCCCCCGGAAGCGCTGGACCGCGTGCAGCTTCATGGCCCTGAACCGAGACCGCGACGCGATGTACTGCTGGGGGTGAGGATGAAGCGTACGGTGCCGGCGTATTTTGATTTCCTGATCGACGGCTTCGAGCGCGGCCTGGTTGGCCGCTCCGTCCATCTCGGGCACTGGGACCAGCCGTCCGGGGGCGTGACTTCGGGGCCGGACGAGTTCGCGCGAGCCCAGGACCGGCTGGACGAGGTCCTGCTCGGCATGGCCGATTTCCAGGACGGGCAGTCGGTCCTCGACGTCGGTTGCGGCTTCGGTGGGTCCTTGCAGAAGGTCGACCGCCGGTTCCGGAACGTGAGGCTGGTGGGGGTCAACATCGACCCCCGGCAACTGGCCATCTGCCGGCAACTCGGGCCGAGGGAGGGCAACGTGTTCGAATGGATCGAGGCCGACGCCTGCGACCTCCCTTTTGCCGACGCGACTTTCGACCGTGTCTTGTGCATCGAGGCGATGTTCCACTTCGCGTCCCGCCGCGTGTTCTTCCGCGAGGCGGCACGCGTGCTCCGCCCCGGAGGTGTGCTCGTCATCTCCGATCTGGATCTCGACCGCTCGGCGACCCGCGCGGACTTGCCGGGGTTCTGCATCGAGGCCATGCTCCGCGACGGGTACGGCCCCTGGCCCGAGCCTTGGGGAGAAGAGGTCGATGGCCGCGCGCTCGGCGGCGCGGCGGGCCTGACGTGCACCCGGTTCCTCGACGCGACGGCACAGACCCGGCCGAGCCACCGCTTCACCGTTCCGGCCCACCTCGGCGACGGGCGCGATCCGGGCGAGCCGACGCTCCGCGCCGCCCTGATGTTGAAGTGGCTGCACGAGCACGGCCACCTCCGGTGTGTCTACATGCGATTCGACAAACCCCCTGACCGATGAGAACCATGGCCAAGTGCACGAGACGCATCGCCCTGGTCTGCATGACCCCGGTGACCGATAGCAACGAACTCGCCGATGTGCGGCTCCCCAGCTATGGGATCCGGCGGATCCTCGCCGCGGTCGCCGACGACCCCGAACTCGAGGGCGCGCGCGTCACCTTGGTCGACTTCGGGCGGTCGGATGTGCGGGCCTACGTGGAGGCGATCGCGCGGATCGAACCCGACCTGATCGGCTTTTCGATCTACGTCTGGTCGACCCCCTGCATGGTCGAAGTCGCCCGGCAGATCAAGCGGCGCCTGCCGAGCTGTACCATCGTCTTCGGCGGTCCGTCCGCCCGGTCGGCGCTCTTTGAGCTCCCTCCGTTCGCCGAGCCCCACACGTATATGGACGCTCTCGTGTCATCGGACGGGGAGTTCACGTTCCGGGAGATCGCGCGCTTGCCGGAGCTATCGCGATCCGGGCTGGAGTCGGTGCGGGGGCTCGACCTGCCGGCTCCCTCCGGATGGGCCCGGACCGGCCCCCGTCCGCCGCTCCTGCAGCTCGACGCGATCTCCTCGCCGTTTCAACTTGGGCTCATGCCCGCCGAAGGGGTGGCCTACCTGGAAACGTTTCGAGGCTGCCCCCTGTCATGCGCGTTCTGCGAGTGGGGGGCCACCGACGGATCCAAGGCCGTCTTTTCGACGGAATACCTGGTCCGCGAGCTCGAAGCGTTCGCAGGCCTGAGAGTGCCGGCCGTCTTCCTGCTCGACGCCGGACTGAACCTCAACGCCCGGGGGTTCCGCAACCTGTGCGAGGCCGAGGCCAGGGTCGGGTTCCTCAAGTCCACCGAATTTTGGTGCGAGATCTATCCGACGCTGGTGCGGGACGAGCACCTCGAGTTCCTTGGCGCGATTGGGCCCACCTGGCTCGGCGTCGGCTTGCAGTCGCTCGATCCCGAGGTGCTCAAGGCCCACCAGCGCCCGTTTGATCGCAACCGATTCGAGGCGAACGTTCCCAAACTGGCCAAGCTCTCGAACGTGGAGCTCCAGATCATCTTCGGGCTCCCCGGGGACAGTCCGGAAGGGTTCCGGCGCACCCTCGAATACGCCCGCTCGTTCTCGGTGAGGGTCCGCGCTTACCACTGCCTCGTGCTCCCCGATGCGCTCATGACCCGCGGCCGGCCCGAGTGGGACATGCGGTTCGACCCGCTGAACTTGAACATGATCTCGTGCCTGGGCTGGACGGCGGAGGACATCCAGGAGGTGCGGGACGATCTCACTCGCGAGGCGCTGGCTACCGGCGGCGGGGCGGGAAGCTTCTGGTGGTTCTTGCCTCCCCGGTCCTGAAGCGGCGCGAGGCCGTTGGCACAGACCGTTCAATGCTTACGATCGGGGCGAAACGCTCATGACGGTCGGACCAGAAACAAGACGAAGTGGCCGCCGGGTGGCCTTGATCGCTTGCTACCCGCTTCGCGACCCCGCGATGCCTCAGTTCATCTCGAACCACGGGATGCGCATGGTCGAGGCCACGCTCCGAGCCTCCGGGCTCGACGGACTGGAGGTTCGGGCCTACGACCTGCTCGCCGCCTCCGTCGACAAGCTGGTGGCGCACGTCCTGGCGTTCGACCCGGACGTGGTCGGGTTCTCCGCCTACCTCTGGTCGTTCCCCTTCTTCGTCGAGGTCGCGACCCACCTCAAGGTGGCCGACGCCGGCCGGCTGATCGTCTTCGGGGGGCCGTCGGCGCGGCCGAGCATGTTCAACCTCGAGCCGTATCAACGGGCCAAGGAGGTCGTCGATGCCCTGGTGATCAACGAGGGGGAGCGGACGTTCCTCGAGATCGTCGGCCTGCGCGACCGGAGCACGGCGACCCTGATGAGCGTGCCGGGACTCGCTCTCCCGTCGAGTGACGGGTGGACCGAGACCCCCGCACGGCCTTTGGCCGACCTGAACGAGCTGGCGTCGCCTTATCGCCTGAAGCTGGTGCCGAACGGGGGTCTCGGCGTGCTCCAGACCTACCGCGGTTGTCCTTTCACCTGCACGTTCTGCGAGTGGGGTACGCTCGAATCACCACGGCGTGTCCTGGACGTGGACAACTTGTCGGCCGAGTTCGCCGCGATGGGCGACCACCGCGTCCAGGGCGCGATCCTGGTCGACGCCGGACTCAACCTCAACCCGCACGCGTTCCGCAACCTGCGTCAGGCCGCCGACCGGACCGGCTTCCTCGCCTCACGCCAGTTGATCTGTGAGGTGTACCCGGCGAAGGTGACGCAGGACCACCTCGACTTCCTCGCCGGCGTGGGCGCCCCCTACGTCGGGGTGGGCTTGCAGTCCTTCGACAAGGATGTCCTGTCCCATGTCGAGCGGTCCTACGACGAGGCACGCTTCGAGGAGAACCTTCAGCGGTTGACGGCGATCGCGCCTGTGGCGATTGAAATCATCATGGGCCTGCCGGGCGACAATCCCCGGACGTTTCGCGCGACCTTTGAGCGCGCGCGGTCGCTCCGGTGCGCCCTGCGAGTGTACCACTGTGTGGTCCTTCCCTCGGCCCTGATGGTGCGGGCGCCCGCCCACTACCGCATGGACTTCGACACCCGGACGCTGAAGATGCGGTCCTGCCTCGGCTGGTCCGAGGCGGACCTCCAGGTCGAGCAAGAGCACCTGACAAAACGGGCAGCCGCCGAGCACGGCCGGACCGGCGAGTTCTTCTGGGTCTTTCCCCCGCCCAGGTAGGGAGAAGGGGACGGCCCTGGTCGCCGTCTCATCCACGCGCCAACGGGTCAGCCTGAGCGGCAGGGCGCTAGCCGTCGGTCGGGTCCGTCTCATCCACGCGCCCACGGGTCAGCCTGAGCGGCAGGGCGCTAGCCGCCGGTCGGGTCCGTCTCATCCACGCGCCCACGGGTCAGCCTGAGCGGCAGGGCGCTAGCCGCCGGTCGGGTCCGTCTCATCCACGCGCCCACGGGTCAGCCGTCCGGCGCGGGCCCGTCGCTCATGACGATCCGCGGATCGCGCATCACTTTCAGCGCCCGGCCCGGCTCGAACGCATTCAGCGCCAGCGCCCGGTTCTCCAGCCGGATCGTTGCCAATTCTCGCAGCTCGTCGTCCGACGGCTCGTAAGGCTTCCGATACGGCACCCGCTGTCCCAGGAGCAGGGTGAAACAGGCGTCGGCCGTAAACCCGAGCGACGAATGCGTCGGGGGGAGGATATTCGGGCCCCACTCGTTCGGCCCTTCCTCCTGGTAGTACGACACCAGCTCGGAAGCCCCGCACAGGTCCACATCCGCCCGGCAGGCCCGCCAGAACGGTGTATCCAGCCGCGTATTGAAGCGGTAATGCAAGGCGAGGAAGTCGCGGATCGCGTCCCAGCTCGCCGTGAACTTCACGTTGTACACGCGCGCCGCTGGGCCCGGGTTCAGCTTGGCGTCGAGCAAGATCTCCGTGAGCCGCCACGCGTCGTGACTGATCACATGCAGCGAGGTCGCCGCCAACGGCTCGACGAAGCCCGATGCGTCGCCGACCCCCACCACGTTCTGGACCCAAGCGTTCCGGCGCCGGCCCGAGACGAATTTCACCAGGCTGGTGGCTTGCACGCGCGGGTCTTTCGCCCGGAATTCGTGTTCGGCCTCGTCGTCAGTGAGGAAGTCCGACGCGAAGACGTAACCTCGCGTCACTCGCTCTTCATGCTCGACCTGCCAGCACCACCCCGCGTTCATGGTTTCCACGGTCGTGTACGGGCGGATCGGCTCGTGGGGGACGCGCTCCCGGGTACCGACCACGGCCCGGTCGCAGAAGAGCGACGCCTGGTAGCCTGCCAGCGGCTCACCCAACGTCTGGCCCAGCAGCAGCGAGCGGGACCCCGAGCTGTCCACATAGAGGTCCGCCTCAAACCTCACCCCTGAGGCGGCGACCAGGCCGTTCACGCCCTGCTCGCCGCGCTTCACGTCCCGGATCGTCTCGTCGAGGCGCTCGATCCCCAGCTTCGTCGCGTGCAACTCCAGGAAGGCGACGAGCCGCTCGTTGTCGAGGTGATAGGCCATGTCCTCCACGATCACCAAGGATCCGTTGTCGGCGACGGGAAAGGCGCGGCAGGCCGACATCAGCGAGGAGGACGGGCACAAGTCGTCCATGTCCTCATCGCAATAAAACCCCAACGGCCGCGCCAGACCCTCGGGCCGGCGAAGCACGTGGGATCCGAACGGCAAGTTGAATGCGGCCCTCGGTCCCCACACGAACCGGGTGCCGAGCTTTGGCGTCGGTGCCACCCCGAGGTAGAATTCCGGCAGTCCGATCCCGAGGTATCGGTGCACCAGCTCCCGGAATTGGGGCGTCGTCCCCTCGCCAACCCCAATCGTGCCCGGGTCATCGGACCGCAAGAGCGTGACTCGAAGCCGCGGTATCTTCGTCTTGAGGGCGATGGCGGTGAGCAACCCCGCGGTCCCCCCGCCCAGAACAAGCACCCGCTCCACCATCGTTCACCTCGCGGATCAGCACGCGGGGCCGCGACCGCCGGATCGGCCGGGCCGGCCGCCGGCCGTCGCCTTCGGACAGCACCGCCGCCATCGGTGACCGCTTTCGACCACCAATCCCACCATAGTTATACCTCACGCGGCTATGAGTGAGACATCCTCGAGCGGATATAAGTCACGGTGCACTGGGGGCGCAGGCCAATGTCTCAAACGGTGTCTGAAAAGGTGAGCGACGTACCTGGGCTCATCGGGCTGGCAAGCGATTCGGTCGGCGATTTCGAAACGGTTCTCCAATATCTCATGGGTCTTCGCATCGACGTAACGCCAGAAGTGTCGTCGCCCAATCCCGTCGGCGCGGGGAGCCTGGAAGTAGAAGAACATCCCGTGGCACTTTTCCCGACGAAGACCGGAGTGGATGCCGTTCGGGAGGTCGATCATCTGATCGGCACCGTCCCGGTTGAGCATGTCCTTCAGGTCTCTCAGAAGCTTCTCGGGACCGGCCAGTTCCGCCCGCTCCTCCTCTTCGTCCAGAACGGTGTTATCACCCTCCAGGATGCGGCGGAGGGTGTTGAACGTCCGAGGGTGGACGACTTCGCCGAGGACGCTGGAATCGAGCAGGCCCAGGTCGTCGATGGTCGAGATGCGGGTCGTGAGGCGTTCCACCAGCTTCCGGTGGAGGTAGCGTGTGGTGTCCTTGAAGGAACTGAAGATCAGGACTTTCTTACCCTTCAGGTCTCCCGACAACAGCTCCTTGAGCCGTGCCAGCTTGCCGTCCTTCTCGCCGATCTCATTGGTTCGGTCGTGCAGTTCGCGGAGCATCTTGACATCGGCCTCGACATCGTGGCGAAGTCGCCGAAGGTTAGAGCCCACCATAGGTCGAGCCAAGGCTGTAGGAGACGCTGTGCAGCTTGCGTTCGGAGAAGAGGACCGGCTTCCCCCTGATCGTGGCGTTCGGATAGGCGGCGCGGATGTACGGCCGGGTGTTCCGAACAATGATCTCTTCGAGGAGGTTGAAGAGGACGATCCCGGCTGCCGCCCCCTGTTGGTTCACCTGTCTTCGCGCTCGCTTGAAATAGGCGTTCAAGTCGCCGATCCCGGCCTCCCGGAAGTAGTCCGGTTGGCTCTGCGTGAACAGGCGGATCTGGCTGGCGAGGTCGAGGATGTCGTTGTTGATCGGCGTGGCGGAAAGCAGAATGATCTTCTTCCGGTCCCCGTCCCGACCCCGGCCCCCCTTGAGCTGAATGATCGTGTCGAGTGCCAGGTAGCGGTTCGCCTTGTCATTGCGAAAGTTGTGGCTCTCGTCGATCAGGATGACGAGGATGCGGCGGGCCTTCTTGACCGAGTCCTCCTGAAACTCGGCGAGATCGACGGCGCTCCGGCCGAGCTCGGGGGCGTCCGCCCCGAACTCGTCCTCCCTGGATGTCATCCAAGTTCTCTGTCGATGTTACATAACCACGAGTCGAACGCCCAGACGTCCACCAGCTCCTGAGGCTCGATGAGATCACCGACCCGTAGGGGAGGGCCGTTTTCCATTGGGGACATCATAGACCTTATGACCCCAAAGAG
>JBIOJM010000030.1:0-47823 GCA_044450785.1 Isosphaerales bacterium | reverse complement strand
TCACACGACTAAGGGCCCGCGCACAAATAACGTGAACAATGACAACATACTGTCACCACACCAACCCGAAGCGTAAGCGAGGGAAAACGCAGCCCCTCGCTTACGCTTCGGGTTAATATCCCGGACAAGAATTGTCCAAGTTATTGTTGCGCGGGCCCTAACCACTAAGACAGAGCACGAAACACCATGGTCAATCCTTCATCGAACGACGAGACCATCGAAGAACCCCAGAAGAACGAAGGGCCCGCCGAGGTGCTCCTGCGCCTCACCGCGAACGCGGGGTTCCTGCGATCGACCGACGGCCGCTTTTACGCCCAGGTCTCCGTCGGCGGCCGGCGCGAGATCTATACGCTCAAGTCCGCGGCGTTCCGTGACTGGCTGATCGATGGCTACTTCCGCGATCGTCGCGAGCTCCCTTCCGACTGGTCCATGCGCCGTGTCCTCGCCGCCCTCGAGGCCACCGCGCGGTTCGAGGGCGGCACGCCGTCGATCTTCGTTCGCGTCGGCCATGACGGCAACAGCAACGGCAACGGCAACGGCATTGGCTCGGCCTGTTACCTCGACCTGGCCGATTCCGGCGGCCAGGCCGTCGAGATCGGCCCCGGGGGCTGGTCCGTTGTCAATAACCCCCGCATTCACTTTCGGCGCCCGGACGGGCACTTGCCGCTTCCCATGCCCGGTCGTGAGGGCTCGATCGACCTGCTCCGAGCCTACGTCAACCTCACCGACCGCGATTTCCGCCTCTTGATCGTCTGGATGGCCGCCGCCCTCCGGCCCGTCGGCCCCTATCCGATCCTCGCCCTCTACGGCCAGCATGGATCCACCAAGAGCACTCTGGCCAAGGTCGTTCGCCTGCTGATCGACCCCCAGGCCGGGCCACCCCTGGCCGAGCCCCGAAACACCCGCGCCCTGATGGTCACGGCCGTCAACGGTTGGGTGCTGGCCTACGACAATATCAGCGTGATTCCCCGTTGGCTGTCCGATGGCCTCTGCCTGCTGGCCACCGGGGGGGCCTTGGCGGACCACGCGTCGTTCACCAAGGGCGAGCGGACCGTCATCCACGCCCAGCGCCCCGTGATCTTGAGCGGGATCGAAGAGTTCATCAGGCGGGACGATCTGAGCGACCGCTCCGTCGTCCTCGACCTGCCGCCGATCCTTCCGAGCCGCCGCCGCCTCGAACATGAGTTCTGGGCGTCGTTCCACCAGGACTATCCGCGGATCCTGGGGGGCCTGCTCGACGCCGTCGCCGGCGGCTTGCGCGCGCTGCCGTCGGTTCGGCTGACGGAATTGCCCCGCATGGCTGACTTCGCCACATTCGCCGAGGCGGTCGGCCGAAAGCTCGGGTGGCCGGCCGGCACGGCTCTCTCGGAATACAACGAAAATCGCCGCGAAGCGACCATGAACCAGCTCGAAGACTCACCCGTGGCGGCCGTCCTGCTCGACCTCGGCCCCGACTACCTGAACGACTGGTCTGGAACCCCAACCGAGCTACTCTCCGAGCTCACCGCGCTCGCGGGTAAACACGCTGACTCGCCCCGCTGGCCCAAATCGCCCCAGTGGCTCACAATCGAGCTGCGCCGCATCGCCCCGCTACTCGGCATCCATGGTATCTTCGTCCATTCCACCAGGGGCAAGTACGGTCGCGTCCTGTCAATTACACGAGATCGCAAAGTTGCCGAAAAAAATGGAGCCATGCGCGAACTTATTGCAGACGACCCGTTGGGTCTTGAGCGGGATACCCCCGAAAAATGGCCACAGGCGCAATAAGGCTACCAAGCGGTTGTCGCCATGTCGCCATTTTCGGCCCCAAACGCGTGTGTGTGCGCCGTCCGCCTTCATCCTTTCGAAGTTGGTCGTCGCGCGTGACTGCGGTTACACTGGTCCCGGGTCGTGACCTGGCCCCGGGCCGTGGAGACACCAGCAGGGAGTCGAGACGCCGATGCCGACCCACACGATGTCGATCCAGCGGGCCTTCGAGCTGGCCCTCGAGCACCACCGCTCGGGCCGGCTGGCCGAGGCGAAGCGGATCTACGTCCAGATCCTGGCCCAGGCCCCCGACGACCCCGATGCCCTGCAACTGCTGGGCTTGATCGACCACGACCAAGGGCGGCACGCGGAAGCCGTGGAGCTGATCGGCCGGGCGGTGGCGCTTAATCCGGTGGTGGCGGAATACCGGAACAACCTCGGCGTGGCGCTCTGGGGCGCGCACCGATGGGACGAGGCTGTCGCCGCGTATCGCGCCGCGGTCGCTCTCAAGCCCGATCACGTCGATGCCCATTACAACCTGGGAAACGCGCTGCGAGACCAGGGCCGGTACGAGCTTGCCGCCGCCGCATATCGCGACACCCTCCGGCTGCAACCCGACATGGACGAGGCCCATTTCAACCTGGGCACCGTGCTGGCCGAACTGGGGAAGCTGGACGACGCCGTGCTCAGCTTCACGCAGGCCCTCCAGATCAGGCCCGACAATGCCGGCGTTCACTATGCCCTGGGCAACGTATTGCGGAAGCTGAAACGACTGAACGAAGCGGCAGCGGCCTATGAGCAAACCCTGCGGCTCGAGCCCGGCCATCACGACGCCCACAACAACCTGGCAAACGTCCACCGATTGCGTGGGAAACTCGACGAGGCGGTGGCGAGCTATCACAGCGCGCTGCGGCTCAGGCCCGGATCTCCCGAGATCTACCTCAACCTCGGTAACGTTCGCGCGGATCAGTGGCGGTTGGATGAAGCGGTGGCGTGCTACCAGCAGGTCCTCCAGCTCCGTCCCGACCACCCCGACGCCCAGAACAGCCTGGGAAACGCTCTGAGCTTGCAAGGCAGGTTGGACGAGGCGGTGGCTTGTTACCGGAAGTCCCTGGAGCGCAGGCCCGGTTTTGCGACCTTCTACGTGAACCTGGGCAACGCGTTGCGGGGCCAGGGCAAGCTCGACCTAGCGTTGGCGAGTTACGAGCGGGCCATCCGGCTCAAGCCCGACTATGCCGGGGCGCGCTGGAATCGGTCATTGGCCTGGCTGTTGATGGGTCAATACGAGCTGGGGTGGACCGAATATGAATGGCGGTGGGGGCATCGCATGGATCGTCCGGTTTTCGACCAACCGCCCTGGGATGGTCAGGCACTGGCCGGCAAGACCATCCTGCTCCATGCCGAACAAGGCCTGGGCGATACGATCCAGTTCATCCGTTTCGCGCCGCTGGTGCAGCGGCGCGGCGGTCGCGTGCTTGTGGTCTGCCAGAGACCCCTGGCTCAGCTCCTGTCCAGTTGCGCGGGCGTCGACGAGCTGGTCGCCGAGGGGGACCCCTTGCCGCGGTTCGACGTCCACGCCGCTCTGATGGGGCTTCCGCGAATCCTCGGCACGACCCTCGCCGACGTGCCCGCGGCAGTGCCGTACCTCGATGCCGACGCCGCTCGGGTCGAGCACTGGCGCCGCGAGCTGGGCTCGATCCGTGAGTTCAAGGTCGGCATCGTCTGGCAGGGTAACCCCCAGCACAGCCTGGACCGGCTCCGGTCGTTCCGGTTGGCCGATTTCGCCCCGTTGGCCCGGCTCGCGGGGGTGCGGCTGTTCAGCCTCCAGTGGGGGCCGGGAGCGGAGCAGCTTCACGAGCCGGACGATCGGTTCCCGGTTGTCGACCTGGGCGCACGGATGCGCGCGACGGCCGGGACGTTCGTCGAGGAGGCGGCGGTGATGATGAGCTTGGACCTGGTGATTACTTGCGATACAGCGATCGCGCACCTGGCAGGGGCGCTGGGCCGGCCGACCTGGGTCGCCTTGCCGTTCGCCCCCGACTGGCGCTGGCTGCTGGACCGCGACGACAGCCCGTGGTACGCGACGATGCGGCTCTTCCGGCAAGAGGTATGGGGCGATTGGTCGGGGGTCTTCGCCCGGATCGCGGCCGCCCTGGAGGACCGGCTCAGTGGGACGGTCCGATCCGCGTCGGTTGCCACCCTTGAGGCTCCCCGGGAGCGGTCCGGCGGGGCAGCCCCAGCTTGAAAACCCTGGTTCGTTCCCCTATCGTAAGGTGTGCCCGGAAAGCGACGACGTTTGACGGTGCACTCGCGGTTGGCGGTCTGTTCGGGGACCCTCGAGCAGTCCCCGCGCTCCAATGGCCGCCCCGGGGTCCGAGGTCAGGACGGTTCAGACGAGATCGATAAGCGAGGCCTCCATGGGGTGTTTCAACCACGATCAGTACGTCGAGCTCACGATGCACTTCCGGTGCAACCTGCTCTGTGAGCACTGCATGATCGAAGGAACCATGGACCGGCTCGAACCGGAGTCGATGGAGCGGTTCCAGGAACTCATGGAACAAAACCGGCAGCAGCAGAGGTGGAAGGCACTGGTCCTCACCGGGTCGGAGATCACCCTTCGACGCGACTTGCCCGACCTCGCCCGCCTCGCCCGCAGGAACGGGTTCGAACACGTCCGCATCCAGACCCATGGGATGCGCCTGGCGGACGAGAGTTACTGCCGGGAGCTGATCGCGGCGGGGATCGACGAATACTTCGTGAGTGTGACGGCCTCGGACGCCGAGGCCCACGACGAAATCACGAAAGTGCCGGGCTCCTTCCACAAGACGCTCCGGGGGCTGGAGAACCTCGAAGCGTTCGACGGCGTCACCACCTGCACCAACACGGTGATCACCGAGCGGAGTTACCGCCACCTGCCGCGAGTGGTCGAACGATTGGGGCATCTCCGGCGACTGGTCCAGATGGATTTCTGGAACTACTGGCCCATGAGTGAAAAGGATGACAAGGACCTCATCGCCTCCCACCTCGATGTTCTGCCGTTCTTGAAGCAGGCCATCGTGAAGGCCCGCGCGCTCGGCCGGTCCGTGGAGGTGAAGAATTTCCCGGAATGCTTGCTCGGCGAGGTTCACGACGCGCTGGAGAACCATCAGCCGAAACTCTTCATCGACCCGTCTTTCTGGAAGGAGTTTCAGCGCAACGGCTTCGAACAGTGCGCCCATCGAACCGTTTGCGGGTCACGAGGCTGCCTGGGGTTGAACACGGCTTATGTCCGCAAGTTCGGTTGGCAAGCCGACGCCCTCACGCCTTACCCCATCGACCCCGTCCCGGTTCCCGTCCCGCCGCGCGAACCCGATGCTGGACCAGCGCCGGCGCCACAGGCCGCCCTGCTGAGCGGCCCTCGGCCGACGTCTCTCGATCAGGGTCGCGACGCTCGACCAGCGACCAATCCCAGGGCTCGCTTGCTCTGGCAGCTCGTCGGTGGGCTCCAGATTCAGTTCGTCCACGAACGGTCGTTCCGGCTCTGCCGGGGCGCGATCTTTCCCAATCGCTTCCTGTTGAGCATCTGCAAGGATGCTGTGGGGGCGAATCCCCATCGCAAGATTCGGGAACTCTGCCAGCGCCTGGGCATGCCTGAGAGTTTCCTGAACGACGCGGGCCGGCTCCTGGCCGCGGCCCCGTACCTCCATTTTGGCTACGAGGAGAACCGGACCTCGTGTCTGTACAAGGTTTACCTGGAGATGGGCGTCGTTGCCGATCGCCCGCTCGGCTCCGCCCCCATGCTCTTGTACCTGGCCTTCAAGTGGGACCCAACCGAACCGTCCCGGACCGCGGTGTCGCGATACTTCTGGTACCCCGGGTTATCCGTTCCAGGCATGCTCGGTCGAATTGCCGCGATTTACGGCTACGGCAACGAGGGTGAGTCGTTCGACGTCGCGCGGGACATCCTCATGTTGACCGAGGACCGGATTGGTCAGGGAACGGTACGGTACGTCGAGGTGACCGAGGACAAGAACCCAAGGAAGTCCTTCGAGCTAAACCTGTATGATGCCCGGCTTCAGATGAAGCACCTGTCCCCATTCTTCGCGAGGATGTGCGGGCATTATTCGATCCCGACCGAGCAATTCCAGGCCCTGCTCGACCCGAACCAGTCACAAGTGATCGGCCACCTGGCGGGAGGTATTCATCGGGAAGGCGAGGACTTCTTCAACGTCTACTATGGAATGGAACATCGCCAGGGATTGGGAGAGGACATCATGGCCTGATCGGTGCGAGCGGAGACGGCGGTTCCGGTGGGCGAGGCCCCAGTAATGATGATGAATCCCGATCGGTTTGAGTACACCACTCCCCAGGATACGTACTTCAATTACTGCTGGTCGCCCTACCAGCCGGTGGCCCCCGTCGAGAATAAATATCGACCCGTCACCTTGCTCTTCCATTCCTTCGACTGGGCGGGGATCGACGTCGGGGCCTTCCAGGTCGTCCAGTCGCTCCGCGAGGCCATCGGCTGGTTCCGCACCGTCTGGGGGGTCAAGCGGCTGGGGGATCGCCTGGCCTGGGAGTTCTACTTCTACGACTACAAGCGGCGCGAACGGGATGTCTCGATCACGCGGGTCCTGAGGGCAATCCGGCCGTTTGTCCGGTGCGATGTCCCCATCAACGAAAGCCTGCCCTATTTCATGTTCTCGATCGACTTGAGCGACGACGTTGTCTCCGGGTCGCGCGACCTGGACGTGGTCCACCTCTATGTCGGCAACCCGGGCAGCACGGTGTCCTCCGGGATTGCCTATGCGCTCCGGTCCGAGAGCACGACGCTGGAAAACTTCTATTTCTTTTTCGACGCGGCCCGGCAGCTCAAAGAGGCAGCGGCGAAGATCGCCTGTTCGGCCCAGTTCGACGCCACCAAGGTCGACATCAATCGGATCCTCAGGCCCGAGCTGCGAACCTGCCATACCATCTGCATCGCCAACAAGCCCCGGCAGGACACCGTCTATTTCTCGGGCGTCAACGTGGACCAACTGATGTTCTTCCTCAAGACGCTGGCCTATCCCCCCGCGATCGTCGGCTTCGTGGAGGAGAACCGGGCGAAGCTCGATCACCTGCTCTATGACGTCGGCTTCGACTACGCCGCTTGCGGCGATCAACTGCGGATCGAAAAAAGCGGCTTCTACGGGGTGTTTTGAACGAGGATCCTCCGCGGAGCCGGGGCGTCCCGATCATGGCGCGGCGCACCAGCGCCGCCACATGGCCCGGTAGGCGAGCTCGATCTGCCGGGCGAACCGCTGGGTATCCATCATCGGCGAGCTTTCCAGCCGTTCTCGCAGGGTCGACCGCAACAGCGCCAATCGCGGCAAGTCGCCGGCCAACCGCGCCGCGATCGCCACGTATTCGTCGGGGCTGCGAGCGACCAGTTCGGGCAGACCGATATTCGACATGATGGTCAGACCCCCGCGGGAGACGGCCGTCCGCCCCGCCAGGCAGACGACGGGGACCCCCATCAGCAGCGCGTCGAGGCTGGTGGTCACGCCGTTGTAGGGGACCATGTCCAGGGCGATGTCGATGCGATGGTACAGCTCCATGTACAACGGCCTTGCCCGTCTGGGCTCGAACTCCACCCGAACCCGGTCGACCCCATTCCGTTCCAGGACCTCGAGCGTCCGCTGGCGATGACTCCCCGAATCGATCAAGACCATCAGCCGCGAACCGGCCACGGTCCGCAGGACCCGGGCCCACAGCTCCAGCACCGAATCGTTCGCCTTGCAGAAGCTGTTCATGCTGCCGAAAGTGACCTGTCCGGTGCGGGAAGCCGGCAGCGGGTTGACCGCCGGCTCCCGGCTGCCGGGTTCATAGCACCAGAAAGTCTCCGGCAGTCGGACCGTCTCCTCGGTGTAGTACTGGTCGTTCAATCCCGGCGGATCCAGGTAGGGGTCGGTAAGTCGGTAGTCGATGGTGGAGAGGCCCGTGGTTCCGGGGTAGCCCATCCAGGTCACTTGCACGGGGGCGGGTTTATGCGCAAAGACCATGAGGCGATTCTCGGCCGTGTGGACCTTCAAGTCGACGAGAATATCGATGCGATCGCCGCGAATCTGCGCCGCGAGCTGCAAGTCGGACATCCCCACTGTGTTTCGCCAGGTCCGGGCATGCGCCTTGATGCGACGGGTGACTTCATCCGGATGGGCCACCTCCGCATAGCAGACGAGCTCGAACTGCCGCCGATCATGTGCGGTCAGCAGGTGCTCCAGGCAAAATGCGCATGCGTGGCTGCGGAAGTCGGCCGAGACGTAGCCGATTCGTAATGGTCGGTCCGGGTTGCGATCGTTCTGATGAGGCTGGATGAACCGTTTCAGAGGCTCGGCGTGCTCCTGGCTCCAGCGGAGGTGCTCCTGATAGATCATTGCCACGTCATAGCCCGGATGGTAGTGGAGGGTTTGAAGCAGTTGGCTGTGATACGCGGCGGAATTAGGCTCTCGAGCCAGGGCCTTGCGGTAACTCTGGATTGCCTCGTCCAACCGTCCCTGGATGGCCACGGCGAAGCCGAGGTTGTAGTGGGCGTCGGCCCAGTCGGGCCGGAGTCGGATGGCATCGCGGTAAGCGGCGATCGCCTCGTCCAGTTCTCCTTGGTCCTTCAAGGCGATGCCCAGGTTGACGTGGGCCTCGACCATGTCGGGCTGGAGCTGGATGGCGGCCTGGTAGGCCGCGATCGCCTCCTGGGACCGGCCCTGATCTTTCAGTGCGCTGCCCAGGTTGTAATGGGCATCGGCGTACGCCGGCTCGAGCGCGACTGCGGCGCGATAGGCGGCGACGGCCTCATCCGCGCGGCCCGATCCCCAGAGTGCCACGCCCAGGTTGCACTGGTACTGGGCCACCGCCGGCTTGAGCGCCACCGCCCGGCTGATCAACTCGACGGCCTCCTGGGAGCGGCCCTCGTCGTGGGCGATCAAGCCCAGCAGTTGCAGGGCATCGGGGTCGTCGGGAGCCTGGTCCAGGATCTGGACGTAGATCCGCTTGGCCTCGGCCAAGCGGCCCGAGCGGTGGTGCTGGAGGGCCAGCTCGAAGGCCCGCTGGATCGACATCACAAGCGTCGGCATCGTCCGATCGGCTCCCTCCCGATGGTCTTGATGGCGCGGAGTCGCGGCACGAACCGAGATCAGTCTAACTTGTCACGGCAGGATGTCGTCGACAGCGATCTGGCCGCCTTGCCGGCCGTCGATCACCACGGGGACCTGCTGACCGGACGGGAAGTCCGTCCGGGACGCATAACCGGCTGGCCCCGGATCGGTGTAGACCTCGACCCGGCGGTCGACCAGGTTGACGATCCAGTAAACGGGGATGCCGCTGCGCCCATAGAGGTTCCCCTGTTGGCGATCGGCACTCACGTTCGTCGCCGACACTTCCACCAACAGCCCCACGTCGGTCGCCTCGGGGATCCGATGCCTGTAGTCGTCGTCGGTGCCTCGGACGATCGCGATGTCCGGTTCCGGCTCGTCATAAGCGGGGATCCGGACCGGCTGTTCTTGCCGCGATGCCCAGCCCTGCGGCAATCGGCTCTCAAGCGCCTTGAGGACAGCCTTGGTGGTCCAACTATGCTCCGGCTTCTTCGGCATCTTCTTCACCAGGTAGCCGTCGATGAGTTCTACTCGAGGATCGTCGAGCATTTCCCCAATCCGCTCGTACTCATCGACGGTCATGCGGTAGAGCACTGGCGGTCCAGGGATGGTGGGCGTTGATATCGCTGGTTGCGTCGGCATGACAGTGGACATGATTACGACCCCTTTGCCTCATCGGATCTCATCCGCTCCAACACCGCCATCGGCGCATGCGATGCCATCGTCAGGCCCCGCTCCCTGGCGCGCTGTTCAAGCCTCTTGTGATCGGCTGGCGAGAGATCCAATCGCACGCCTTTCACCGGCCTTTGCTCTTGTTCCGTGTTCATCGGCTTCCCGGCCTTCGTCACTTTCCTGGCCATCGCTCAGACTCCCCCAGCTTGAGGGATTGTCCCCCGATCCTACCATCGGCGCGAGCACTTTGCATCCACATTGAAACCCCGAGGTCAGACCGAACCGGGCGAAGGTCCGAGCCATGCCTTAATCCGACCTGCGGCAGCTCTGCAAGGCCGGATTCGCTTGCCGTGGGCTCTGGACCATGCCGATTGCCAGCCGGGGCGCTAACCCACTACAATGACCGGAGAACGGGTCGGTTAGCAGGAATGCCGCATGCTCAGCATACCGGAAGTTAGCACGCGGGCTATCAACACTGAAACGGACTCAAGGTTGGCAGAAAGCAGATAGCACAAGGCAAAGCAGAGTCACGAAATACGATAATCGGAGAGGTGACCGAGAGGCCGAAGGTGCGGCACTGGAAATGCCGTGTACGGGTCAAACTGTACCGTGGGTTCGAATCCCACCCTCTCCGCTTTAAGTAGCATGAAAGCTGACAGTTACGACACGTCGGTTAACACAGGCTCCGTCACGATCGCGCTGCCGGATCTGCCGTGATTGTTCAAGTTCGCGACCAGTTGAGCTCATCTCGGCGGCGCCTTGGTCGGCGGTGATGCTCATGGCGGTTCAGAGTCGTTGATTCAATCCGCGTCGAAAACCGCGGCGACGGCGACTGAGAAGCCCGCCAGAAGCGTCGAAGCAGCCGACTCCCCACGCCGGTAGATGCCTGCTTCTTCATAATCATCCGCGCGCAAACGAAGAACCGTGATGGTTTCGGTCTGTGGGTTGACGATCCAGTATTCGGGGACGCGGCCCTCGGCATAGTCGCCCCGCTTGTCAACCAGATCTCGTTCTGGCTTCTCCTCGCTCACAACTTCCAGGGCGAGGTCGGCGCCTAGCCAGAACCGGTTTTGCCGACGCGGATCGGCGGCTGAAAGCAGCAATAGCAGATCGGGCTCGCGGAACTTACCCGGCCGAATTTGTAGCCGCAACGGGGCGAAATGGACTTTGCCACCGCGGGGCTCCGCGAAACCGTAAAAGGCAAGAAACAAGAACTTCAACACGCTTTGGTGCTTGTCCGTCGGCATCGGGAGGATTTCCAGGAAGCCGTCGGTGAACTCGACCAGCCGGTTGCGGTGGTCGGTCAGAACGAGATATTCGTCCTCGCTCCATCGACCCTGGGGCGGGAGTATTTCCTCGAGCACGTCCTTCCATTCTTGTGCCGTCGGAAGCGCGGCCGTGAGAGTCGGTGCAGTCGCCATGGCGTTCCCCGGAGAAAGGGCTTTCATTCCCAAGACAGACACCAAAGCGCTAACCACATTGCCTGAATACGACGATAGCAATCGGGTAGCGTCACCAATCTGTGAAGGCAACGTGCGATGCCGGCTCAGCCACCGACCCCAGACCCGCCGTTCTTGGCCGGGACAACGCCGGACGCGAAGTACCTGTCGCGCGGACCGGATTACTTAACGATAGCCTTTTCACGGCGCACTGCGACCGCAAGGCCTTACTTCAACGCATCGGCCTGTTCGGGCAGTGGGGTCGCGCCGAGCGCCGCCGCCTCCACGACCGGCTTGGTCTTTTCCAGCTTCAGGTCCGTGTCGACAAAGTCGGTCCCATTGGTTGAGAACCGCAGCGTTTGCCCCTCGTGCTCGGTCAGGAACTGCGGGTCGTGTACCTTGAAGTACACCCCGTGCTTGTAAGCCCAGTACTTCGGCACACGGTAATCTTTGAGGTAAAGCGCCCAGCCGATCGCGGCGGGAGGGGGCAGGGCTTCGAGGCGGATCTTTACGAGGTAGACCTCATCGCGGAGCGGTCGCCGCTCCTGATTGCTGATGTGCGTGATCGTGGCGCGGTCGGCCTCGGACGGCCGGGCCGCGACGACCTCGACGGCAACGGCCTTCGGTGCGGGCGGTGGCATGGTGGGCATGACCAGACCTCCTCGAATGAGTGTGGATTCAGTGCGTGACCTGGACTTCACCGAGATACAGGACCCCGGTAAGCCGGCGGTCGAACTCCAGCGCGATCGAGCGGAGGTCGGCGGGGTCAACCCCCAGCGCTCTCAGCCGTTCGAGCGAAAGCCGAAGCGTCTGCATCACGATTTTACTCGTCCCGAAAACGACGTCGGGGTAAACGATCCGGTGGAGAGCGCCGGCTGACACGGCGGCGATGTGCGAACCGTCGGAGAACTCGATCGTGAAGTCCTGATCGCGGTCCGCCTGGTTGTGCGGGTCGACCGCCTGGCCGACCAGCAGCGACAGGGCGTGGTAACGTTCCGCCGGAAGGGTGGTGGGGTCGACCTTCAGAAGGTACCGGGCGCCCGGGCTTGACCACTCGAGCTGGAGCGTGATCTTCGGGACGGGAGCGAACGCGTGCACCAGGTCGAAGAATTGCCGCGTGGCGTTCAGCGCGTCGGAGGCGACCGATCCGTGCACGGGAGACGAGACCTCCGGGAAGCTCGTGCTCTCCTGCTGGTGCTGGATGAACGTCCGGCGCGGGTCCTGGAACTGCGAGACGAAAACGCTCCCGGGCGGTTCCCAGGGGGCGGCCTTGGAGTGGTCGCGAATCACCTCGAAGTATTCGACCCGCTCCAGGAGGGTCGCCGCGGCGAGGGCGCCAGAGATAACCGGGCGTCGAGTTCTGCAGGGGGTCGTGGTTGCCGTGGGAGAAGACCACGAGCGGGAACGGCCCGCGACCTCGGGGTGCGCGAATCTGGCCGTTGAGGGGCACGTTCGTGTTGAGGAACGGCCAGGGCGTCGCCGCGCCCAGCTCGGCGAACGCCGAGATGTCGATCCTGCCTGTGACGTAGTCGGGGTCGGGGTGGTCGAACACGGTGTACTGGTTGAGCTGTGGCACGGTCGCGTAGTGCAAGCCGGCCGACGCATAGACGACCGGGTCGAAGGCATGGTCGCCCGGCACGCTGATGTCCTGCAACGCCGCCACGTCAGGCCCTCGGTCAGAAACAGCGCTGAAGATCGACCCCGCCACACACGGTTGTTCAAGCCGAGCCAATGCGTGATCCTCATGGCGAGTATGATCGTTGTCGTGATGGCTTGCAACGTCTCACTCTCACTCCGGTGGAAACGAGGTAGAGGAGGAGGGTCTCATTCAAGCTGAGCACTCATGTGCGTGCGGTAGCGCGAACTCACCGATTAAGCCTCCGTACCTTACTTACATTCTTGCGTCAGGCGGATCGCCCGTGCCATCGCCGATCTAATGCTGGCCCGCTGGGCGCCGAGCCCCAACGCTTCCGCCGGTGAACCCGTCGATCGTCGATCGTCGATCGCCAAACACCGGTGGCTAGCGCCACTCCGCTCATTTTCCACGGTCCATTCGGTCCTGGGACGCTCCTGTGAGCGGCACGGCGCTAGCCGCCGGTGAACCTGTCGATCGTCGATCGCACTCAGATCGCCCATGCCTCGCCTCCTCAACGACCGACAATTGCGTTCATGGGGGGTCGTAGCCTCCCGGGTTCCAGGGGTGGCAGCGCGACAGACGGCGCAATCCCCTGGCCAACCCTCTGACCAGACCATACTTCCTGAGCGATTCGATCATGTAACGGCTACAGCTCGGCTCGAAGCGGCACGCCGGACCAAGCAGAGGGCTGAGGGTGACCTGGTACAGCCGGATCAGCACGATGAGACAGGCGCTCACGGCGCGGCCGGGCCACCGCAACCAGGTCCCAAGCGTGCTCGTGGTCATGGTCATGGCGGCGCCTTGACGCCGGAGGCGGGATTGAGTCGCCGGACGATTGACCCGGCCAAGGCGACGAGTGATCGACGCACCGCGGCCAGAGTCACGTTCTCCCGGCGCGGAATGATGACGAGGTCAATTCCGGACGGCAGCTCGGCTTTGCTCAGGCGAAACGCCTCGCGGACCAGTCGCTTGAGCCGGTTGCGGGCATGGGCCGACCGGACCTTCTTCCTCGACACCGAAATCCCCAGGCGCGGATGTTCGCGACGGTTTTCGACTCCGTAGACCACCAGCACGTCGTCGGACTCCGAGCGGCGCCGCTCGAAGGCACGGCGGAAATCCCGGGGGTCCTTCAGTCGCTCGTGCGGGCGAAAGGTCGCCTTGACGTTCATCACGGCCGATCGACCTCACCACCGGGGATTTCCGGCAGCCGAACTATGCGGGGCGAATTCAATCGCTCGCGGATCAGGCGCCCACGGCGCTTCACGTGCCAGAGCAACAGGGCGCCGAGCGCCGCAAAAGCGACCAGACCGGTTCCGAGCAAGACGGCGACGGCGCGGCCCAACCTCGGCCGAGCCGCGGGATGCTCGTCAAGAATCCGACGCAGCCGGCTCCGCCGTGGTTCGCCCGGCTCGGAAGTCTGATCGGTCGAAGCAGGATCGTCTGTGTCAGTCATGCGAATCCGTTACCGAGCTGGGCTCATCGACGTCAAGGAGGTCGCGGAGCTCGTCGGCCAGGTGGTTGACGCGGCGATTCACCTCGGAGAGATGATCGAAAAGCCGAAGGATCACCTCGACGCCAGCCAGGTTGATGCCCAGGTCGCGCTGGAAGCTCACGATCGTCCAGAGCCTGCGGACCTGCGCGGGCTCATAGCCTTCAACCGAACCTTCCTGGACGGCCTGGACCAAGCCGAGAGTTTCGTACCGCACGAGCACCTGGGGGGAGATCGCCAGTTCACGGGCGGCGAGGTCGCGAGGGATGATCCGTCGAGTCATGGACGAGAGGCCCCATGGGAACGTCACCAAAGCCCGGTACGCGGGTTGTAAGGGTTGTGCTCGGAGAATTCCTGGATCAGGCGCCGGCTCGCCGCGTCGCACGTCTTGGGCACAACCACCTTGAGGACGACGAACAGATCGCCCTCGGTCTTGCCCGCCGCGGCGGGAATGCCTTGACCCTTGAGCCTCAGCTTGAGACCGCTCGAACTGCCGGGGGGGATGGTGAGCGACCTCATGCCTTCGAGCGCCGGGACGTCGATCTTGGCTCCCAGGATGGCCTCGGAAACGGTGATCGGGACCTCGACCTGGAGATTTCGACCGTCGCGTTTGAAATACGGATGAGGCTCGATTCCGACGGTGATGGTCAGATCGCCGGCGGGCGTTCCCTTGGCGGCGGGCTCACCCCGCCCCTTGAGCCGAAGCTTGGCCCCGGTATCGATGCCCGGCGGGATCTTGACCACCAGGCTTTCCGGCTTACCCGCGCCACGCTGAACCTCGATCGTCGTCTCGCCGCCGCGGACGGCGGTCAAGAAGGGTATGGTCAGGCTCGCTTCGATCGTGCGGCCGGCTCGTTGCCGGCCGGGGCGACCGCCGCGCACCCGGCCCATCAAGTCTTCGAACATGCTCGGTCCGCCGGCTTGCTCACCCTGATGCGCTCCGCCGAAGGTGCCAAGCAAATCCGATAAGTCGATTGTCTCGAAGCCCGGTTGCCCGTAACGGGAGGCCCACTCGGTGGCGCCCGCACGCGGCCCGGCCGCGGCCATCCCCTCGAATGCCGCATGGCCGTACCGGTCATACGCCGCGCGCTTCTCCTGGTCCGCCAGAATATCGTAGGCCTGCTGGACTTCCTTGAACTTCGCCTCGGACGACTTGTCGCCCGGATTGACGTCGGGATGGTGCTTCCGAGCCAACGCACGATAGGCCTTCTTGATGGCCTCGGGCGCCGCGTCGCGAGCCACTCCCAGAACTTCGTAATAATCGCGTTGGGGCATCGTGCGACCGACCTTGCGGGCTTGCTCCTGACCAGACCGGCCTGCCATCCACACCAGGGTTGACGGCATCCGCCTCCGGGTGGCAAGCTCCCCGGAATCGGCATGGGAACGACCACTCTTGGCCGCCTTTTATCCAGAAGAATTGTACTCTTTAATCGATGGGCGATTCAAGCGAGGGCGAGTCCGCATGGCCCCGAACAGACCGCCAGAGTCGTGTATGCACCAGCGCACGAGTTTCTCTCGGCGCGGAGCCAGTGGTCTTCGCACCGGGTGGTCGACCCTCGAAGGACTCGGGGGCGTGAGATACAATAAGTTCGTCTGGAATTGAAGAGAGGAAATGGGTCATCACGAAATCTGCGATCTCGTACCTGGAATCGGGACTCCCAAGGAGAATGCGGCTGTTGACGCGCGTGGCGGTGATCTTGCACGAGCGGTTGGGCAACTGGGTCAGGCAACTACGGCCTCGGTTGCACGACCAGCCGGTCCGCTGGTTCGAGACCCGCTCGCGGGCGGACTTGGCCGGCGTCCTGACCGGACTGGCCTGCCCGGTGGTCCTGATCGATCTGGGCCGGTATCCGGCGGCCGGTTTGATCGACCTCGACCGGGTGCTCCGTCGGGCTTCGGACGCCCGGATCCTCGTGCTCGATCCAGAGTCGCACCACGAGGCGGCCGGCCTGGCCCGTGAGCTAGGCGCCACTCACGTGGCATCGGGTTTCGTGCCGCCGCCCTACGTGGCCGCGCTGCTGACCCGCTGGATCGCGCTGGCACAGCGGCACATCGAGCGCGACGGCTGGTCCCGAAACTCGCTCCCGGAATCCGAGCGAAGCCACTGGGGCTGGCTGGCTGCTTATCTGGAGGATATTACCTGATGTTCGGCAAGACCAACTCGACACTCACCGAACGCGATGTGCTCGACGCCTTGAAAGGGGTCAAAGACCCGGATCTCGGCCGCGACCTGGTCGACCTGGGAATGATCAAGGACATCCGGATCGGAGACGGCAAGGTGGCGCTCACGGTCAACCTGACTACCCCCGCCTGCCCACTCAAGGCGCAAATCGAGCGCGACGTGCGCACCGCGCTCTTGGGCCGGCTGCCCGGCGAGTGGGACATCCAGATCGCGATGAGTGCCGAGGTACGGGGAAAGGGAATCACCGAGAAGGGTGACATCCCCGGCATCAAGAACGTGATCGCGATCGGCTCGGGCAAGGGAGGGGTCGGTAAGTCGACGATGGCCGCGGCCATTGCCTACGGCCTGCGCTCCTACGGCGCGGAGGTTGGGTTGATGGACGCCGACGTCTATGGACCGTCGATCCCTCATCTGGTCGGTGCATCAGGTCGGCCCATGGCCCGAGGCGAGCGGATCCAACCGATCGAGACGAACGGGCTCAAGCTGATGTCGATGGGATTCCTGCTCGAGCCCGAGCGCGCGGTCATCATGCGCGGGCCGATGCTCCACGGCATCATCCAGCAGTTTCTCCGGCAGGTCGACTGGGGCCCGCTCGACTACCTGGTGATCGACTTGCCCCCGGGGACCGGCGACGTTCCTCTGACCCTCGCACAAGCCCTGCCGCTCACCGGCGCGGTCGTCGTCTGCACGCCGCAGGAGGTTGCGCTGCTGGATGCGACCCGGGCGATCTCGATGTTTCGCCAACTTCGGGTCCCGGTGCTCGGCATGATCGAGAACATGTCCTTTTTCGACCTGGTCGCCTACCTCAAAGACCGCGGCGGCCCCGAAGCGCACAAGCTGATCGACGCCAAGAGCTTCTTCGACACGCCCGGCGACGAGCGGGTTTACATCTTTGGCCGCGGCGGCGCCCGGCGCAAGGCGGAGCAGATGGGCGTCCCCTTCCTGGGCGAGGTGCCGCTTAACATCTACCTCCGCGAGACCGGCGATGAAGGCAAGATGGCACAGTCCCTGCTCCCCGGCTCCCCCGCGCGGCCATATCTCCTCGGTGTCGTCGAACAGCTCGCCGCCCAGATCAGCATCCAGAACATCAAGACGCCCAAGATGCCCAAGCTGGAAGTCATCGGCTAGATCCAGCGGTTCTGACCCCAGGCGAGGAGGTCGTCGTGGACGCGGACGAAAGACTAACCTTTGAGGAAATCAAGGCCCGGTTTGCGCCGGAATGGGTGCTCATCGGCGACCCCGAAACGGACGAGTACCAACGAGTTGTCGCCGGAAAAGTTCTCTTCCACAGCCTGAAGCGAGACGAGGTCTACCAAAAGGCGCTCGAGCTCCGCCCCAGACACTCTGCGTTCCGCTTCTTGGGAACTATTCCCGAGGACATGGTATTCGTGTTATGAGACCAATTCCTGACAATCGACTTCCGAGCCGGCGCAATTGGGTTGGCCTGACGTTGGCCCCGAACTCATCGGATGCTGCTATCCTCGCCTTAAGGCGCGGCCGGGTGTCGCTCCGGTCGGCTCGCCGTTCTCCAGGACCAACGTGCCGTTGACGAGCACGTGATCGACCCCCTCGGCCAGGGTCCGGCCGGCGGGGTAGGTCGAGCGGTCGGTCACGTTGGCGGGGTCGAAGACGGCGATGTCGGCGGCGAAGCCGGGGCGGATCAAGCCGCGGTCGGTCAGCCGAAACCGCCGCGCGGCGTGGGCAGCCAGGTGAGTGACCGCCTCTGGCCAAGAATAATCACCGAGCCGGCGGGTGTGATAGCCCAGGTAGCGGGCGAACGCCCCCCAGCCGCGCGGGTGGGGGTAGCCACCGCAGAAGATGCCGTCCGAGCATGCCATGTGCGCGGGATGACGCAGGATCGCCCGGACGTCCGCCTCGGTCCGGTCCCCCGAGCGGAAGGCCACGACCCCCACGGCCATGCCCGAGGCCGATAGAATCTCGCAGACGAAATCGCCCGGATGACGGTTGGCCAGCTTGGCCGCCGCGCTGACGGTGTGCCCTTCGGCCCACCGCCATTCGGGGTTCGCCGCCATGCCGATCGTGATGTCCTCCAGGGAGTAGGGAATCGCGGCCGCGAACCATTCCGTCTTCAGCCGGGCGCGGATGGAAGCGTCGCGCAGCCTGGCGACGGTGGCCTCGATCCCTCCTTCCTGGACCCAGGGCGGCAGGGCAACCATGCCCAGGATCGTGCTCCCCGCCAGGTAAGGATAGGTGTCGTACGTCAGGTCGAGGCCGAGCGCCCGCCCCTCGTCGAGCAAGGGGAGCAAGAGGTCCGCCGGCCCGTTGTAGTGCGAGACGTGGGCCGGCACGCCGGTCGCCTTGGCGATGTCGTAAACCTCGTGCATCCCCACGGCCGCGCGCGGTCCGTAGCCTCGCATGTGCGTGACGTACACGCCATTCTCCCCGACGATCGGTTCACAGAGCGCGGCGATCTCGCGGGCATCGGCATAGCGGCTGGGAATGTAATCGAGCCCGGTCGAGAGGCCGATGGCCCCGGCGTCCATCCCGGCTCGCACCAGCTTTTGCATGGCGCGGATCTCGTCGTCGGTGGCGGGCCGCGGGTCCAGCCCCATAACCTCCATCCGGAGGTTGCCATTGGGGATCAAGTAAGCCACGTTGATCGACACGCTCAGGTCGAAGCAGGCCAGGTATTCGTCGATCGTCTTCCAGTCGTAGGAGAGGCCGGTCGGGTTTCCGTTGAATCCGGCCGTGTAGCGCCGCATGTAGTCGAGCGTCGCGGGCGAGGCCGGCGCGAACGAGCTGCCGTCCTGGCCGATCAAGTACGTCGTCACTCCCTGCCGCAAGGCCGGCAGGTGGATCGGGTCGGCCAGAAGCATCAGGTCGCCGTGGACATGGGCGTCGATGAAGCCGGGGACGACGTAGTGCCCCGCGAGTTCGATGACACGTGCGGCCTCCGCGCCGTCAAGCCGGCCGACATCGGCGATCATCGTGTCGAGCAAGGCCACATCGGCTCGGAACGGCGGCCCACCCGACCCGTCGATCACCCAACCTCCCTTCAAGATCAGGTCGAATGTCATGTGGATTCACCAGTCCTTGATCGATTTCGCGGCCGGCCGGCCTCCGCCGCCGGCGTCTCCGGGCTGGCGATCGGCGTGTCGGTTCCCTTCCAGATGTACCAACTGGCGATGGTGCGGTACGGCCGCCATGATTCGGCCAGGGCGTGGCAATCGCGTGGTCTGGGCAACTCGTCCAGCCCGTGGCGGTCGCGGAGCGCGACCCGCACGCCCAGGTCGCTCGCCGGCAAGATGTCGCGCCGATTGAGCGCGAAGATCAGGAACATCTCGGCAGTCCAGACGCCAATCCCCTTGACGGCGGTGAGTGCCTGGGTGATCGCCTGGTCGTCCCAGGAATCGTCGAAATCATCGAGTGGGACTTGCCCCGAGGCGACGGCCTCTGCCAGGTTGAGGACATAACGGGCCTTGGCGGACGAGAGGCCGACGGTTCGCAGGCTGGCCTCGCCGAGCTCGATCAACCGCGCCGGCTGGTGGGGCTCACCTCCCAGCGCCACCAGCCGCCGGTTGATCGACGCGGCGGCCTTGGACGAGATCTGCTGGCTGATGATCGACCGGACCAGCGCACCGAATCGGTCGGGGTGGGGCTCCAGCCGGCAAGGGCCGACGCGGTCGATGATCGCCCGCAATTGCGGGTCGACCCGGCGCAGGTGCCGCACCGCAGCGGCCCAGCGACCCGAGGGACCCTGAGCGACATTTCGAGCGCGTCTCGAGCGGCGCCTTTGTGTATCGTTCATGACACCGAGCGACCTGGCCCCCTCGTCGCCACGGACTCCTGGACATAAGGCTCGCGAAGCACGTACTGCGGGTTCGCTTGCAGGTAGCGCCGGATTCGGTCGCCGCGCTCGATCGCCTTCGGGAGGAATTCCACCGCCTGGTCGATGCGCTCGTCGGGCTCGGCGCAACTGAAGCGTAAGAACCCCCGCCCGGCCTCGCCGAAACACTCGCCGCCCAGACAGGCGACGCCGAAGCCGTCGTCGGCCCCTTCAAGGAGGTAAAGGGCCAGGCCGTGCGACGTGATTTGTAAGCGGTTGCAGACCGCGCGGACGTCGGGGAAGACATAAAAGGTCCCGGCCGGGTTTCCCACCCGGAAGCCGTCGATGCGCCGCAGGCCTGCGCAGAGCCGCTCGACCTTGCGACGGAACCGCTCCATGTAATCGTCGCGAGTCTCCGCGTCGTGCTCGAGGGCCGCCTGGGCGGCCCGCTGCGCCAGGGGAGGGCTGCACGAGGCGGACGTGTTGATCAGCTTGCCGATCGCATCCACGATCTCAGGGGCCGCGACGGCGAATCCGATCCGCCACCCGCTCATGCTGTACGACTTGCTGAAGGTGTAGACGGCCACGGTGTGCTCGAGCATCCCGGTCTCGGCCAGGATCGACGCATGCTTGCCCCCCCAGACCATGTGGCAGTACGGCTCATCGGAGAAGACCATCAAGTCGGTCCCGCGCACGACCGCGGCGATCTGGGCCAGGTCGTCCCGCGTCGCCACGCCGCCGGTTGGATTGTGGGGTGAGTTCAGCACCATCGCCCGCGGGCTCGGATCACTGGCCAGGAACCGCCGGACATCCTCGGCCGATGGGCGGAACTGGTTCTCGACCTTGAGCGGTGCCAGCACGGCGCGCGCACCCCGTCGTTCAATGTTCGGAACATACGTCGGAAACTGCGGGCTGAAGACCAGCACCCCGTCGCCCGGGTCGAGCACCGCCTCGGCGAAATACTGCTCGAGCGGCTTGGCGCCCGAGGCGACCACGATGTTTTCCGCCGAGACGGAGTAGCCGAACTCGGCCGAAACGAACCGGGCGGCGGCCGCGCGGAAATCGGGCAAGCCGAGACTCGGGCAGTAGCCGGTCTCGTTCTCCTCGATCGCCAGGATCCCCGCCTGTTTGGCGTGCGGCGTGCTGGGGAACGGGCTGTCGCCGATCTCCAGCTCGACGACGTCCTTGCCCTGGGCCCGCAGGGCCCGCGCCACGGCCAGCACAGTGAATGCCGTCTCCGCCTTCAGGTTGCGGGCCAGCGCGCTCAGTCGCGGCATGAACACCTCGATTTCCAGTAACCGGAAGCCGCGCACCTCTAGCGCGAGGCGATCACCTGGGCCAGGGGCCGGACAATCCGGGGAATGACCGCCGTCTGGAGCATCTCCTCACCGATTTCCCGCTGCCGGCGCATCGACTCGAGAAAGGTCATGTCCGGACCGCTACCCCAGTACTGCCGCACCGTGAAGTAGACACTGATCTGCTCGTCGCCGAACTCGCGGGCCCGGACCTGATACCCGGTGCTCCGAGTCTCGATCGCCAGCCGGCACTGAAGCTGACACGATTCGTTCAACGCCAAGGTCAGTGACGGCTCGAAATTGATCACCTGCGCCCGGGGCAGCTCGAAGAGCCCTTCCAGGCCATGCCCGACCCCGATCGCCTCGGCCACCACCTCATCGTGGTTGCCGTTGAAGCCGAAGTCGAAGCCGAACATGACGTCGAGCGCCTCGCAGTCCAGCAAGCTGATCGTCAACAAATGAGGGGCCAGCTCCAGCACAAGCTCGTGCTGGCGAAAAGAATCTTCCAAAGCCTCGGGATTGAAATGACCGGAGCACAGCCGGCGCGGCTCGATGGCCAGCCAACGATGCGACTCTGCTTCTTTATCGCCTTCCAGCACGAGGTCGCCGTTCTCCCTCGTGTAAAAGTTCCGCAGCTCCGGAAATCCCTTCTTCATCTGTTCAAAGAAGTGCAAGACCGTGTCACGGTTACTGGGCAGCTCCATCTCGGTATTGAGGTGGACATTGACGTAAAAGTCGTCGGCATCACAAATAAAGCGGTTCATCTTTGTGATCCTGAAGATTCCGGCTGTGCCACCTCGTCCGAACCGTGGCCCCGCCGGTCGGGCCGACACTCGTGTCGGCCATCTCTCGAGACACCTGGCCACGCTCGGAGAGGTTCGGCGTCGATCGTCTCATACAAGAATCAATTTTACCACAATCAAGATCGGCGCAATATCACGTGAAGGCGGAAGGATGAATCCTCCCCCCATTCATCCTTCATCCTTGAGCTAAACCCTTTCCCCTCCACCTTCTCTGCGTTTTCTCCGCGATCTCTGCGCTCGCTGCGGTGAGATTTCCGGGTCAAACTCTTGTCGCGCCGGTCTCTGGGTGTCGGAGGCGGATGGGGATGAGGGCGTCGGGTTCCATGTTTGGGTCGGGGAAGACGCGGATCCCGTGCCGGGCGAGGTTGAGAGATGTACGGATCGGGAAGTGGGCGCCGTCTCGGCTGCAAGGGAAGTGCGCGACGATTTGGCCATCGTCGACGGAGAGCGGAACCGCGCGAGGATGGGCCACCAAAACCATCGGTGGCACGGCTGCGCCCGGTGGTTCGGTGCGGAACCCCACCGACCAAGAAAAACCCGGAAGCCAGGGCCGCTTGAGTGCGTACGAAACGGTCACCTCCGGATGCGGTCCAGCGACGACCATCGCGGCGGTTGGCTCCAGCCCTGGAGAGATCGAGCGGACGCCGTCGAGGTCGATGACGCTGTAAACCCTGATGTGCCAAGGGCCAGTGTCGAACTGGGTCGAGTCGGGGCTCGGCGATGGCGCGGACCGGGCTGAGGTAACGGAATCGGCGATGGCGCCTTCCGCGTGGGTTCCGTAGGTCAGGCTTTCCAGCCTGACTGTTGCGGCGGCGAAATTGTCGATGGCACGGCCCGGGCGGGGGGCCAGTGGCAAGTTGAGCGTCCAGCAACCGTGAGGGTCGTAGTCGGCGTGAGTGACGGTGGCCGTGATTGCGGCGGGATCGTTCGGCCCCTGAGGAGACGTTCCCTGGCGGGCGAGGACGAGCGTCGCGGCGGCTTCCGCGGCCCAGCGCCAGCGGAGCGTGAGCCGCATGCTGCCGGAAGGGGCGCCGAGGCCGCTACCCGCGCGGGTCGCGCACAGCTCCGACGGGTCGGCCACACGACTCAAGGCCACGCTCTGCCCGACTGTCCAGCTCTCGCCCCAGGCGGTCATGGGCGTGTAATAACAGTGGCCCTCGGCCGGGGGCTCGGAGTCGTAGGCTCGATCGGGAGCGGCGGGATCGAGCCATCGGCCGTCGAGCGTAAGAGTGGCGGCGGTCGTGATGCGAGTACCAACGGGAAGGAGCAGAGGGTGGCCCGTGCGCAGGATCTTGACCGAGCCGCGCGCCGGTTCGATCCAGTCGATGCGGACTCGCCCGCTCGGTTCCTGCACGAGCCGGGGAGCTTCCAGCGCCGTGATCGGCGGCTGCGGCCGGGCCGACACCACGACCCCCGGCGCGGGATAGAGCCGGCCGTCATGCATCGCGTAGATCGCGTAGATCCCGTAGTAATAAACTTCATTCGGATCGAGGTTGCGGTCCAGCGCGTGATCGAGCGCGGCGGCGAGCCGGTCGCCATCGCGGGGTGTTTTCGGTGGTCCGCCCTGCTTGCGGATCACGCGAACGTCGGTGACACCGCGTGGCAGCGACCAGCCCAGCTCGACTTCTTGATGGCGAAACTCCCCCCGCCCGTCCTTGACATCGGCCCGTAAAACGACCGGCCCGAGTGAGATCGCGGCGATCGACTCGACCCCGCCGCGCTTGCTCAGCACGGCGTAGCCGACCGTGTCGCCGGGCGTGACGTGCATGTCGTCGAACTCACTGGTGCTGACCTCGGCGATCCGGGTGCCGTCCTCCGGGTGCTTGAGGGCTCCGCCCCGCTTGCGAACCACCACGAAGGTGAGGGGGCCCAGACCGTCCGGCGGCGCGGGGGTCCAGGAGAGGCGGATGCGATCGCCCATGACGTGGGCATCGAGGGCGGTGGGCGAATCGGGCGGGGTTCGTTTCAAACCAGCCAGGGCGTCCGGCAGGTCGGCGGCGATCGCCAGGCTCTGGCGATAAAGGGCCCGCGCGGCCGCTGGATCGGTCCGCTCGGCGTTCCGGGCCTGGGCCGCCAGCGCCTCGGCTCGGTGCAAGCCGTCGGCCAGTTCGGACCAGGCGGCCTGGAGATCAGGCGATGCCGGGTCGACCAGCCGGCTCCAGGCCTCGACCGCCGCGCGGGCGGCGGACAGGCGGCCGCCGGTCCGCGCTGTCTGGTAAGCAAGCTGGACGCGGGCGATATCGGCCTGCCTCTGCCGAATCTTGAGGACCCCATTCCGCGCGCCGGCGAGGTTTGGTGCAAATTCCTGCACCCGTTCCAGGTGCTCGAGCGCCCGAGCCAGATCAAAGTTGCGAAACGCGTTCTGAGCGGCCTCGAAATGCCGTACCAGCGGCTCGGAGAGCGCCTGGCGGAAACCGCAGGCGCAGCGCCGTTCATCGACCCAAAGGTTCTGCTTGCAGATCGGGCAAGCCCACTTGAGCGACGCGCCGCAATGCCGGCACCGTGCGGACGCAGCCTTTCGTGCCACAGGGCTCAGCTCGGTCACTCCCGCGCAATGCCGGCAGCGCAGCAGGCCGAACGTGGCGGCGCCGTTCTTCTGAGCCGGCGGGACGGTGGAAAGGGCTGGAGAGGGCTGGACCGCCAGCGGCACGACGGCGCCCCGCTCACGCGCCACGCCCAAACGCCGGCAGATCCGGCCGATCAGGCGATCGGCCCGATCGGGGCCGATCCCCGCCGCGGCAGCTTCCTCGACCAGCGCCGCCTGGGTGCCCGGGTCGAGCCGGCTCAACCCGCTCAGAGCAAACCCGGCCATGCCCTCGAACGACTCCTCCGTCTCCTGGGCCAAGGTCCGATCGTACCGCGTGCGGGCCTTGGGCGAGCTGAGGTGTGACTGTGCGTGGGCGATCACTTCGAGCCAGGCTGTTTTCTCGGCGGTGACCTGAGCCTTCTTCATCCAGCGCTGACGTTCGGCGTCGGCGCGGGCGACGACGTAGGTCACCGGCGCATCGCGCGTGACTCCCAGCGCGTCATACAGGTCGCGGCAGCCCAGATGCTCGAGCGCCACCCGGATCTGCCGCCTGGTCGACGGGTCGAGCAGGTCCGCGGGCGGGTCCTGGTCCAGCTCGTCATCGTCCGCGACGCTCGCGGCCTCGACCAGGTTCGGGATCGGCCGCGTCACCCGGAGCAGGTCGTCCTCGCTCAGCCCAAGCTTGGCGGCCTCATCGACCAGGAGCCGGCGATCGGCCGGGCTCAACCCCCCCTTGGCGGCCCGAAGGCGAACCCGCCGCTGCAGCTCGTCGAACTTTCCCTCCCGCTCGGCGACCTGAACCATCGCCAGCTCGGCGTCATACGCTGCCCGCGAGGTCGGATCGCTCAAGAGCGCTCTGCGCAGCGCGGGGATCTCGTCGAGATAGAGCTGGTTCGCGTGGCGAGTCTTCGGGTTCCGTGTGCCCATCGACCAGGCTGGCTGCATGCGCCGGAGCGCGGCCTCGATCTCGGCCCGCTCGGCCCCCGGATCGACTCCCAGCCTTGCATAGTAGTCAGGCACCATCGTTGCGTCCGTCGTCATGATCCTCGTCTCACCCGGTTGAACCCTCCTGGCCAGGCGATCGCCGATCCTTCCTCATAAAGTATTGTCGAACACCGATCCCCAAACGTCCAGTCGCCGGGTGATACCGTGAGGCTGACCGCGCTGGAGTGACGCGTCTCAGTTCGGCCGCCGCTTTGTATTGCTTTTTGTATTCCATAGAGTATACAATAGTGTTAGCGCCAAATTGGCAATGGCGATGACGTCGTTCTGAGCACTGCTGGTTTGGGAGTCGCTAGAATGAATACGTATCCATCGAATCACAAGTGAGTCATGAAGGAGGCCAGCGACTCCTTCGTCATGAAGGCCATGTCGCCGGGTCATGAAGAAATGGCAAGTTTGACGGTTCGCATCTCCCGGTCGACCCACGCGGCGCTCCGTGCTCTCGCCGAGGAGACTGACGAGTCCATGACGGAGATCCTTGACAAGGCGATCGAGATCTACAGGAGACAGCGCTTTTTGGCCGGTCTCAATGCGGACTTCGCAGCCTTGCGGAAGAACAAAGCCGCCTGGGAGGAAGAGCTCGCCGAGCGAGCGTTGTGGGACGCCGCGCTCACCGATGGTTTGGAGGATTGACGGCAGATGGCCATGCGGAAACCGGCTCGTGGTGAGATTTGGGAGTCTGACTTGAACCCATCGCGAGGCCACGAACAGAGCGGCACGCGGCCAGTCTTGATCGTTTCCGTTGACCCATTCAATCAAGGGCCGAGTGAGCTCGTGATCGTCGTGCCGATTTCGACCAAGGACAAGAAGGTTCGCTCGCAGGTGCCGATTGAGCAAGGCGAAGGGGGCTTGAAAACCAAGAGCTTCATCAAATGTGAAGCGATCCGGTCGATTTCAACCGAGCGGCTGCGAAGCCGGTGGGGCACGGCGTCGCGGGAGACGATGAGCGCTGTCGAGGATCGCCTGCGGATCTTGATGAACCTCTAAGGCGGCTGGCGACAGGAAGGGAAGAACTTGCGGACGTTGGCCTTCAGGACGTATCGGTAGCGACGGGCGAACGACTGGCACGGTCGACCGTGGCGTGGGTGCTCTTGCGCTTGCGGCAGGCGTAGCTGTCGAAGACGAACGAGTTCACAAACGGATACGAAAACGGTTCTTCAGCCATCGAACCACCTTAATCTCCTCGCGGCGAAGCGTTCAACCAAGTCCGCCTCCTGTACCCAATCTCCCGATTGCTCCGGCGAGCAGGCTAGGCTACCCTGACGAGGGTGATCGAGCCGGATTCCCTCGCCTCAACTGGAGGAGACCACGATGACCCCCCATGTGAAATTAACGGTGACCGAGCGGAACGGCCGGAAATGCGTGTCGACGGGCTCGCCGTGGGAACCGGTGGTCGGATATTCGCGTGCCGTGTGCGAGGGAGACTTCATCTTCGTCACGGGGACCGTGGGTCTCGAGGCCGATGGCCGGTTCGGGCCGAATCTCATGACACAGACGCGCCGGGCCCTGGAGATCATCATCGCCGCGGTCGAGGCCCTGGGTGGGAAGGCGTCCGACGTGGTCAGAACCCGCATCTACGTGACCGACATCGCCAACTGGCGCGAGGCCGGCGAGATCCACCGAGAGTTTTTCGAATCAATCCGGCCGGCGACGACCATGGTCCAGGTCGCCAAGCTCATCGACGCCGAAGCGCTGGTAGAAATCGAAGCCGACGCCGTTATCCACCACGAGGTCAGCGAGCGGCACGCCTGAGATCTTGCGCCTCGGGCGGTATCCCCGATCCGGCCGCCCATTCCGTTCACGGCTGGCGCAGGTTCTCTGGCACCGGCCGCGACTCCGCTTGAATTCTGGAATTGCCACGTGATCAGCGCCAGTGATTCAAGACATGAAGCTGACTCGGGATAGGAATCCCCGGCGCTTCCAGGTTCCTGAGCGCGGTCACAATGCCTCTCATGTTCTCGTCGATCAAGATCCTCATGGCCGCTGGGGCCGGTCCAGGCCGCGGGCACGGACGTCGGCAGCCTCGCGATCCCGTTCTTGCTCGATGAGCGCTCGGTTTCGAGCAACGTAGTCGAGAGCCTCTTGGACGGCATCCAGGGGGACCTGAAAGTCGCGGGCAAACTCCTCGGGAGTGCATGGATCGGGACCATGGATGGTTTCGTCAACCACCGCAGCTCGGATGCGCCGACCTTTGAGAAACATTTGCCGATAGTTTGAGCCGGGGCGCGGCTCCAGATGCTGGTACTGCGTGGCGGTTGTCGTGGTCTTGGAAAAGGACATTGTCGGTCCTCCTCATCCCGTCATTCTATCCCGGAACCGGTTCTTGGAGGAATCCAACTCGCTAAAATGCTTGCGGTTCGCCAGTGATCGCCAACCGCGCGGGTTAATTCGAGCGACGTGGATTTCGAGGGTCACGGCTGGCGCAGGTCCTCTGGCACTGGCCGCTTGGCAAGGTAATAAACATACGCCGCGACGGCCTTGAGCTCCGGAGGATCGAGCACCCGGCTCCAGCCGTCCATCCGCGTGTTGGGGACTCCCTGCCCGATCACCGCCAAGACCTGCTCGGGGCGATCGCCGTGCTTCCATTCATCGTCGGTGAGGTTTCCCACCTGCGGCCCGATCAGGTTGCCCGCGAGGGGACCATCGCCGCGGCCGTCGCTGCCGTGACAGGCCACGCAACGCGCCAGGTAGATCGCGCGCCCTTGCAACAAGAGCGCATCCCTGGCAACTTCCGGAGGAGGTGGGCCCACCGGCTTGCTCAGCATTCGAAAGGCCACGAAACCCACAACCATTAAGCCCAGCATCGCCAGGAAGATCAGCCGGGAGGCCGGCGTGTCGATGCCGGCGGGAGGCGAAAGATCCGAGCGTGAATCTTCGGCGGACAAGGGTCTTGCTCTCGAGGGCCCATGCGGGTTTGATGTTTCAGGATTGCCAACCTTACAGCGCCGCTCGATCCGCCGACAAGTCCGCGCGGTCAGGGACAACACCGATGGCAAAGCGATGTGTAGCCGAGATCTTCAACGTTTCGGAAGCCTTCGAGAAGGTCAACCTCGAAACCCTCCGGCCACTGGCGAAGTTTGTTTCCCCCGACGCTCCCACGCGCAAGATGGACATCGTCCCGTACCTGACTCAGACGATGACGCGCGAAGACATGGTCCGCCGGCTCTACGAAAAGTTCGGCGACTTGCCCAAAGCGGCGATTCAGGAAGCCGTGGCCGACCCCGAGGGACGGATTGACACCGATATGTTCAAAGCCAAGTACGGCGAGGTGCCGGACGAGGGAACAAGGATCGCCCCCACTCGACTGAGTCTGTTCTTTCCACTGGGATGGTACCTCCCCGAGGACCTGCGAACGATCCTGGAGAAGTTTGTGCCTGAACCGCGGCCGGTGTCCATTGACAGCAGTGAGGAGCTTCCCGCAACCGTGCCTGAGCAAATCGCGGCCTGGCGGACTCGTCAAGGCGAAAGACCGGCACAGGTCCCGCTCCGACAGCGTTCCACTGCCCCGGTGGCCCTCGGCGAGTTCGCCACCATGTTGCGCCTGCTCGAGTCGGGCAAGATCCGCGTGAGCGACAAGACGCGGAAGCCTTCCCAGGCGACCGTCGAAGCCATCGCACCGTATCTCGTGGACGGAGACTACTACCTGCCGGAGGAGCGTTCGGCGGATTCCCACGACCCGGGATCGGACCTGGCGATCCGGTCGTTTGCCTGGCCGTGCATCCTCCAGGCGGCGGGGCTGATCTCGCTCTCCGGGGGAAAGCTGGGCCTCTCGCCGGCCGGGCGCAAGGCCCTGGGTCAACCGGCCCAGGAGGGAATCCGTACTGCCTGGAACAAGTGGATCAGCACGAGTTTGTTCGACGAGTTCGAGCGGGTCGACGCGATCAAGGGCAAACAGAGTGCGCGGCTGAGTGCGGTCGCCGACCGTCGACGGGCCGTGAGCAGCGTGCTGGAGGAATGTCCGGCCGGCCGGTGGATCGCCATCGATGAGTTCTTCCGGTTTCTCCGCGCCCAGGACGAGAATTTCGTGGTCGCGCGGAATGTCTGGAAGCTCTACTTCGCCGAGCATCACTACGGCAATTTCGCCGACGGACACGGCCTCTGGGAGTTGCTCCAGGGCCGGTTCATCATGGCAATGCTCTGCGAGTACGCCGCGACCCTCGGGCTGATCGACATTGCCTATATCGCGCCGCAGTTCGCGCGGAATGATTTCCGCGCTCGCTGGGGAACGGACGAACTCGACTGCCTGAGCCGATACGACGGACTCGAGTTCTTCCGAATCAACGAGCTCGGGGCCTGGTGTCTGGACCGAACTCCGCTCTATCAGCCGGAAGACGTCATCACGAAGAGAACGTGGCGAGTCCTGCCGAACCACGACGTCGTTTCGTCCGAGTTGAATGCGGATCCCGCCGACGCCATGTTTTTGGACAGGGTCGCGGATCGGACCTCGGATCGGGTCTGGCGCCTGGACCGCGACAAAATCCTGACGGCGGTCGAGGACGGACTGACGTTGGACGCGATCGACGCGTTCCTCGAGAATCACGGCTCCGAACCGACTCCGCAGACAGTTCAGACGTTCCTGGCCGATCTCCGTGAGAAGGCAGAGCGACTGCGCGACAAGGGGACGGTTCGGATGATCGAATGCGCCGACGCGGAGACAGCTCAAATGCTCGTGCTCGATGTGAAGCTGAAGGCGCTCTGCATGCCGGCGGGCGAACGCAACCTGGTCTTCAGCGCCGCCGATGAATCCGCGGTACGAGCCCGGCTGCGTAAGCTGGGACATGTCATGCCGTCGAGGGAGTAAGAAAGGAGCACGACGAATAGGCCTCAGTACAACGGTTCATCCGAGTCGTGCCAGGTGGAAGGTCGAGGGTTGCGAGCGAGGATGGCATCCAGCTCGGCCGCCCGGGGGGTAATCCGCTCGGCTCGTTCGAACGCCTGCCGGTCCTCCAACTCGCGGGCAAACAGGTCGAGCGCCTCGCGGAGTACATCAGCAGGGGCCAGGCCAGCGGAGTCGGCCAGACGAACCAGGGTCTCATGGACGTCCAGAGGGAGCGGATCGGTTGGAACGACGGACATAGCGTTACCTCCTCACGGAAGAGAATCACGTCAAGAAAGGACTGCCATGAGACAAGGAAACCAGCATCTGCTCGGCGAGCCTCAGCGCCGCGACCGCCTGTTCCCGGGAAACGCTCGCGAAGCCTTCCAGGAACTCGTTGAGCGAACCTCCGGCTTCCAGGTGCTCGAGGAGGGTTTGAAGGGGAACGCGAGTCCCGAACAAGACAGGTGTCCCGCCGAGGATATCAGGGTCCCTGTGGACAACGGGTGGAGTCGCCATCCTGGTCCGAATCCCCTCGAATAGCATCGTTGGGGCCACGTTTCCCAGCGATAAGTCTTTTTGCAAGCGAAGCTGGAGCGGCGCATTTCGCACGGCTCGAACTCCCGCCCGACGCAGGTTATGAACGGGTGAAGGCCGGACGCCTCCGCCTGATGGAGCACCTTGACGGGGCTGAATCCCGAGGTGATGATAGCCCCAGCAGCGAACCCTATGCACTGGCCTTGGTATTTATCGAGTAGCCGCTCCGGAACGGCCCAATAGCTCAATCCATTCTTGCGCCAGTCCGGATGGATACGCTGGGCGATGTGCGGGGTCAGCCTGTCGGCCAAGCTATTCACGAGGCACCTCATTTTCGTTCGAGAGAGGATTCCCTTTCATTCTAACCCGCCGCCCTGTGGTGTACGAGGCAGATTGGCCGGGAAAGAAACGCGGACGCGACTAGTTTTGATCCCACAGGTTGCGTCCCCGTTTCTCCACCGGCTCTCACGGGTTGTTTGTTGATCGCGGAATCCATGTGGAACCACAAACGACGGCATGTCGTAGGTCAGGTTTTCCAACCTGACGTCGGCTGGAAAGCCTGACCTACACCTGCATGATCCCTTCCGCCGGTCCACTTCGCTGTTACGTTATGATTATAAAAGACTTTTTACGATTTGAGCACCGGAGATCGTCGTGAATAGCGGGATCGAACTTCACGACTCGACGATCAGCCAGATTGATGAGACTGGCCGAATCGTGGTCATCGAGTTCTCGCCGGCCTACGTCCACAAGTCCGAACGGAAGCCGGGGATCGACGCGGGAACCGGCTGGGTCCAGAATGCCCGCCTGAGGCTCACCGGCGCTTCCCTCTCCGGGGACCGCCCCCAGTTGCCGGAGAATCTGTGGGACGGATCTCTGCGAGTCGGCGTTCAGGAATACCCCAACTGGCTCCCCGTCCCATTACAGGCCCGCGAAGCTGTCGAACTGCACTTGGTTTTCGTCTCGGGGCATGAGATCGACATCTCGGCCGAGTCGATCGAGCTTGAGTTGACGGGGGAGGCAAAGTACGTGGAAGAGTTTGGTGGCGGCAACGCTGACCCCTCCCGAAGCGGGTAGAGTGCGCAACTCCTGTGGACAGAAACACGGACGCAGCTAGTTTCCATCTTAGAACACCTAGGCTGACGTCAATACTAGCTGCGTCCCGTTTTCTGCGCTGCGGGCACCTGTTTGCCGGGAGAATTGACTCACTGCCGAATACGGAAGCCCGAGTTAACGATTGTTCCAACGACTACCAGGCCCGGTAGGACAAGTCCTTCCACGATCCAGAAGACTCCCACGGCCCGTCCGGAACGATCGACCCAGCTCGATTCGGCACGCCATCGCCGACCCACGAGCAGCGTCATCCACGACACCAAAACCGCGAGACCGAAGCACGACGGCACAAAGCATAAGCCGAAGCCGCCTAGAGTTGACCCGACCAATTGCACGGCTTCCCATCCGTAGAACGGTGCCGGGACGACGATCAGTAGCCCCAAGAATGCCATGGCAACGCCGAAGGCGCACGTAGCCATCATCCCCGGCTGACGCGATAGGCGACGGAATCGTGGTCGCGGTCCGAGCAATCGGATCGGGATCAGCGCCAGCGTCCACATCGCGACAAACGGCATGGCGAGCAGGGAAGGAATGAGGGTTGCGTAAACCAGGAAGTTGATCGGGTCTTCGGCGGGCGAGCCATGTGAGGAAGTCGCGTGAAAGAGCTTCGGGATTTCCCCGGCAATCGCCAACCAGGAGAACTCCCCCTCCGTCACGCGGCTGATCCACTCGATAACTCCGCAGGCCGCTGCCGTCGCCGCCGTCAGGATCATCGCGTCGGCCAGTTGGAACCGCCGTCGGGGCGCTGCCGTTTGCGCACTCGACTCACCCGCCATCGTCCCCATGTCGGCTGCCATTTGGGCCTCCTCTGCCGCAAGGCCGATCGAGAATCGCCGATTTCGGACACCCGGGAGACTATATCGACTTCAGGCGAGGCTTTCCATCGCTGGGTGATGGCCGCCGTCGGTCGCCTGGTCTATGATGTCGGGGCACGGCGCCCCTCCTTGCGTGAGAGACGGAGGTCTTCGATGGCGCCCTGGCTTCTGCTCGTCCTGTTACCCGGTTGTGCGCGCCACAGCCCGACGGTCACATTCGGTCCGAAGACGTGGGTCCGTGGGAAGGTCGTCGACGCGACGGCGGCTTGGTGAACCGGCGAGACCGATATGAAACGACATGATGATCGAGTGGCTTTTCATGTCGTTGTGATCTCTGCCGCGCTCGTGCTGTCGGTTCCCCCGGCAACCGGACAAGCCCAGGCTTCGGAGCCCGTGTCGGTCGAGGGGCAGCCGCTGGCGGCGAATGTGGAGAGAGTGGTGCGGGCGCTGGAGTCCCTCGGGGCACCGTTGCCGGCCGTGACCGCGGCCGCTCTGGCGAAGGCCGGTGGGAAACGCGACGCGTCGGGCCTTCAGAATTGTCTCGACTCCCACGTCCTGTTGACCGTCACCATCAACCCGGAGGAACGCGTCAAGGTCGCGCGCGGCCCGGCCCCCGCGATGCTCCAGCAGGGAGGCTATACGCCGGTACTGGTCAAGGTGTTGAACGAGGCCGCGACGACCAAGGCGCTCCGCGTCAGCAGCCCGCAGTCGGGCCCCGTCACGGCGGGCGCGGCCGACCTGAGCCTGACCCGGCAGGACCAGAGGCATTTGAAGGAAGGAGAGATCAAGGGCGGCGCGCCCGGCCGGTTCCTCCAGGCGGAGATGAACACGGCCCAGCCCATGACCTCGAACTTGAGCGGGCTTCGGGTCGAGTACGCCCTGGCCTTGCTCTACAGCAGCGAGTCGGGCCGGCGGGAGGCGACGATCGGCTTCGACGTCGGCCAGGGGACCCAGGACCTCGACGTCCGCCTGGAGCGGTGGATCGACCCGGCGGCCCACGGCTATTTCAGCGGCGACCACCACATCCACGCCGCCGGATGCGCCCACTACACCGACCCGACGCAAGGGGTCGAGCCCAGGGACATGTTCCACCAGGTCAAGGGTGAGGGCCTCAACGTCGGCTGCGTCCTGACCTGGGGCCCTTGCTACGACTTTCAGCGCCGGTTCTTCGGCCCGCGCCCAAACGGACTGAGCGAGCCGCTGACCGTGATCAAGTACGACGTCGAGGTCAGCGGGTTCGGTTCCCAGGCGCTGGGGCATGTCTGCCTGCTGAACCTCCGCGACCAGACCTACCCGGGCTCGCTTGGGACCGCGACCAAGGGCTGGCCGAGCTGGACCACGCCCGTGCTCCGCTGGGCCAAGGCCCAGGGGGCGGTCACCGGTTACGCCCATTCCGGCTCGGGCCTGGAGATCGACCCGAAGGCCGCCACTGCGCGACTGCTGGCCGCGCTCGACCGCGACTCCGGCGGCTCGCTCACACCGGCCGAGGCGGCGCGGGGCCTTCTCCCCACCGATTTCACTCCGGCCGACGCCGACCGCGACGGTGTCCTGACCCGGTCGGAGCTCGAAGCCGCTCACGAACGGTCTGCCGAGGACCTGCCCAACTTTGCGATCCCCGAGATGAACGGGGTCGGCGCGATGGAGGTCGTGGTGTCGGTGCCCCAGGGCGTGTGTGACTTCCTGAGCGCGATGGACACGCCCCGGATCGCCGAATGGAACTGCTGGTATCACCTGCTCAACTGCGGGTTCCCGCTGAAGGTGAGCGGTGAGACCGATTTCCCCTGCATGAGCGGGTTGAGGGTCGGCCAAGGGCGGGTTTACGTCCGGCTTGGCGACGTGAAGGCCGTTGATTTCGACGCCTGGTGCGCGGGCCTCGCCGGCGGCCGGTCGTACGTCTCGGACGGCTTCGCCCACGCCTTCGAGTTCACCGTCGGAGGCAAGCGGTCGGGAGACCACGTCGAGCTGGAGAAACCCGAGACGGTCCCCGTCCGGGCGACAGTTGCGTTCGCCGCCCGGACGCCGCTCGCCGTGTCCCACGGGGGCGTCGTGCCGGCGGCGGGCCGGAGGCTCGTGGGTGACACGGTCAACCTGCACGGGCCGAGGCGCGAGGGTGAGTTCACCCCGGAGGGCGAGCCGCGCCGTGTCGAGCTTGTGGTCAACGGCCGGGCGGTCGCGAGCCACGAGGTGCCGGCGGACGGCCGCGTCCACGACATCGAGTTCAACGTCCCGATCGAGCGGAGTAGCTGGGTGGCCCTGCGGCATTTCCCTCAACTGCACACGAACCCGGTCGACGTGATCGTCGCCGGGCGCCCGATCCGGACGTCACGCCGCAGCGCCCTTTGGTGCCGAGGGGCCGTCGACCAGCTCTGGCGGGCGCGGGGCACCGCGATTGCGCCGGCCGAGCGGGACGATGCGCGCCGGACTTTTGATCAGGCTATCAAAATCTATCGTCTCATCGCGTCCGAGGCCCCCGAGGGGAGCTAACCCTTGAGGGTGGCCGGTTGCCAGGAGGTGGACCATGTCATACGTCCCGAAGCGCATGCTCACACTGGGCATCGTGGCCGCCGCGGCGGTCGCCGGCAAGGGGATCGGTACCGCCCCGCAACCTCACCCGCCGCGCGAGGACGGCGGTCGTACGGCCGCGGTGCGGGCGTTCGGACCGATCCACCCCCGCCTGTCCGACCAGGGCGACCGGATCGTCTTCTCGTACCAGGGAGCCCTCTGGAGGATGCCGCGCTCCGGCGGGACCATGACCCGGCTGACCGACGGCACGGGCTTCGACATCGAGCCAGCCTGGTCCCCGGATGGACTGCGGATCGCGTACGTCAACAGCCCGAGTTTTTTTGGTGGCCGGTTGCGGGTCATCCGGGCGGAGGACGGGGCGCCGGTCCCGCTGCCGAAGGATGTGACGGCCGTCGAAAAACTCGCGTTCGGCCCGGATGGCACGCGCGTGCTCGGCGGGTTCCAGGCGCCGGGACAGGACAAGGCACTCGCCTGGTTCGACTTGAGCACCGGCGAACTCACGCCGGTCCGCACCGGACCGCTCCGCCCGCACCGTTACGCGCTGTCGCACGACGGCCGCCGGATCGCGTTCACCACGACGCAGGATATTGCTGACGAGCAGGGCGGCAACAACGGCCCCGAGGCCGACCTCTGGACGGTGCCGTCCGGCGGGGGAGGGCCCGCGAAGGTCGTCCGATTTCCGGCCCGCATCCATGACCTCTGCTGGAGCGCGGGCGACCGGGCCCTCGTCGTCGCGACCGAGCTGGGGGGCGTCCACAACGACCTCTGGGAGGTCCCCTTGGGCGACCCGGGCCGTGGCGCCCGGCGGCTCACGTTCAGCCAGGCCGACGAGGACCGACCGAGCACCGCGGGCGACGGACGCTGGCTTGTCTATACCGACAACCGCCTCGGCCCGACCGCCTTGGTGCTCCGCGACCTCGCGTCCGGGAAGGAAGAGATGCTCGAAGCCGCGACGCTCGACCACCGCCGGCCAACGGGCCGACTCGACCTGCGCCTGGTCGACGCGGCCGGTCGGTCGCCAGTAGTGGCCCGGATCGCGATCCGGCACGCGGGCGGGAAGTACCACGCGCCGCCGGGCTCGCTTTACCGGCTTCTCAAGGGCGACCTCCACTTCTACGCCGACGGCCGGGCCGCGTTCGACCTGCCCGAGGGTCGTTACGAGGTGAGCGCCGCCCGGGGTCCTGAGTACCGGGTCGCGCGCGTCACGATCGAGGTCCGGCCGGGCCAGACGACGACGCAGACCGTGGCCCTCGCGCGCTGGACCGACCAGCGGGCGCGGGGTTGGTACTCGGGCGAGAGCCACATCCACGCCAACTACGGGTACGGCCCCTGGTATAACTCGCCACAGACGATGCTGCTCCAGTGCGCGGGCGAGGACCTCGGCGTGAGCAACTTCATGGTCGCCAACTCCGACGGCGACGGCATCTTCGACCGCGAGTACTTCCGCGGCCGGCCCGACCCGCTCTCGGACGGGCAAACAGTCCTCTACTGGAACGAGGAGTTCCGCAGCACGGTCTGGGGGCACATGACCCTGCTGAAGCTGAGGCACCTGGTCGAGCCGATCAACACCGGGTTCCTCCGCACGACGTACCCTGACGACGTTCCGACCAACGCCGACGTCGCCGACTTGACCCACGACGAGGACGGCCTGGTCAACTACACCCATCCCGCGCGGAACGTGAAGGACCCCTACCTCGGCGCCTACACGGCCAAGGCCTTGCCGATGGATGTCGCGCTGGGGAAGGTCGACTCGGTCGACGTCATGGGCTCCAACCACGAGGCGACCGCGCCGTTGTGGTACCGGTTGCTCAACTGCGGGTTTCGCATCCCCGCCTCGGCCGGGACGGATTGCTTCCTGAACCGCATCCCCAGCCGTCTTCCGGGCTCGGACCGGGTCTACGTTCGGATCGAGGGGGCGTTCACCTACGAGGGCTGGGTCGAGGGCCTGAAGGCCGGACGCACGTTTGTTACCAATGGCCCGATGTTCGAGTTCAACGCCGACGGCCACGCCCCGGGCGAGACCATACGGGTCAGCTCCGGGGCGAGCCTGCGCGTCCGGGGCCGGGTCACCTGCCAGTATCCACTGGACCGCGTCGAAGTGGTCCGAGACGGCACGGTCGTCGCCCTTGCGAAGGCCGCCGGCGACTGGCTCTCGGCCGAGGTCGAGCAACTCGTCACCTTCGAGCGCAGCGGCTGGGTCGCGCTCCGCGCCTCGGGCCCGCCGCACCGAGACCAGCCGGAATCCTCCCTGTTCGGCCACACCAGCGCGGTCTACGTTGAGGTTCCCGGCCGGCCGGTCAACGCACGGGAGGACGCCGCATACTTCCTCGCCTGGATCGACCGGCTCGCCGCTTTAGTGCGACAGCGCGACCGTGTCCCCGTCCGGAGCCGGGGGCACGTCGAGTCGCAGCTCGCGGCGGCGCGGACAGTCTACGAAAAGATGCTGGCGAAGCCGTGACCTCGATCCCACAACACCCCGAAATCTGATGGTAACATGAGCAACCGACATTGGTCTCACCTGGCTCGCGACGTGTTCCTTGCCTGCGTGCTCGTGGCCCGGGCCGCGCCCGTTCGTGGAGGGCCCGAGGAGCTGATCGTGCCCGGCCTGAACGCGACCGTGGAGATCTTGCGCGACCGCTGGGGTGTCGCCCACATCTACGCCCGCAACGAGCATGACCTCTTCTTCGCGCAGGGGTTCAACGTCGCCCGCGACCGGCTCTTCCAGCTCGAGGTGTGGCGGCGCCAGGCGACGGGGACCATGGCCGAGTTCCTGGGGGAGAGCGCCCTGCCGCGCGACATCGGGGCGCGGCTGCTGAGGTTCCGCGGCGACATGACACGGGAATTGAGCCGGTACCACCCCCGCGGGGTGGAGATCATCGGCGCGTTCGTCGAGGGGATCAACGCCTTCATCGCGGAGTCGGATCGGCAGCCGAGCCGCCTGCCGATCGAGTTCAAGATCCTGGGGATCAAGCCGGGCCGGTGGACGTCCGAGGTCGTCGTCTCCCGCCACAACGGCCTGTTCCGGAACGTGACGAGCGAGGTGCAGTCCGCGCAGCTCGTCCGCGTCCTCGGCAGTGAGCGGACCCGGGAGGTCCTCAACCTCCACCCCGGCCGCCCGCGCCTCGAGCCCGACGCGGCACTCGACCTGGGCCCGATCACGGACACCGTCCTGGGTCCGTACCAGGCGTCGCGCGCCGCGGTCCGGTTTCGGCCGGAGGACGTGGCCGTCGAGTTTCGCGGCAAGGCCCCGCGCCCCGCTACCGAAGGGGAGTTGCCGGCCGGGACGGCCGCGACGGGCAATGACTCGACCGACGGAAGTAACAACTGGGTGGTCACGGGCGACCGCACGTTTTCGCGCGCGCCGATCCTGGCCAACGACCCTCACCGCGCGATCCAGTTGCCCTCGCTCCGCTACTGGGTCCACCTGGTCGCGCCCGGCTGGAACGTGATCGGGGCCGGCGAGCCGGCGCTGCCGGGGGTGTCGATCGGCCACAACGAACGCGGGGCCTGGGGGTTCACCATCTTCCCCGTCGACCAGGAAGACCTCTACGTCTACGAGACCGACCCGAACGACCCATCCCGCTACAGGTACCGTGGCGACTGGGAGGCGATGCGGGTCGAGCGCGAGACCGTCCCGGTGAAGGGGCACGCGGCCGCCCTGGTCGAGTTGAAGTTCACTCGCCACGGTCCGATATTGCACGAGGACCGGGAACGGCACCGGACTTACGCCCTCCGGGCCGCCTGGCTCGAGGAGGGGGCCGCGCCCTACCTGGCCAGTCTGCGGATCGACCAAGCCGCGAGCTGGCCGGAGTTCCGGGAGGCATGCCGGTACTTCCTGACCCCGTCGGAAAACCTGGTCTGGGCTGACGTGAACGGCCACATCGGCTGGCAGGCCGTGGGCCTGGCGCCGCTCCGCCGCAACTGGGATGGGCTGCTGCCGGTGCCCGGCGACGGCGGGTACGAGTGGGACGGCTTCGTGCCCGCGCCTGACCTGCCGCACACGGCCGACCCGCCACGGGGCTGGCTCGCCACGGCCAACCAGGACAACCTCCCGGCGGGTTACCCGTTCGCCCTCGGGTTCCAGTGGACCGACGCGTTCCGGTTCTCCCGGATCGAGGAGGTGCTCGGCTCCGGCCGGCGGTTCACCCTGAGCGACATGATGCAGCTCCAGCACGACGAGCTCTCCCTCCCGGCACGCTCCCTCGTGCCGCTGCTTCGCGGTCTTCACCCGGCCACGGACAAGGCGAGAGAGGCTGCGCAGCGGCTCCTGGCCTGGGATTTCGTTCTCGACCGAGACTCCGTTCCGGCCGCGATCCACGTCGCCTGGGAGAAGGCGCTGAGGGAGAGCGTCTGGGAGGTGATGGTCCCGCGCGAAGCCCGCGCGGTGTTGGGCGACAGCTCCCTCTCGACCGAGAAGGTCATCGCGTGGTTAACGGTGCCCGACGGTCGCTTCGGGCCCGACCCGAGCGCCGGCCGCGATGCCCTGGTGGAAAAGGCGCTCGACCAGGCCGTGGCCGGACTGGAGAAGCGCCTCGGTCCCGACATGTACCGCTGGCAATACGGGCAGGCGAAACTCAAGCACGTCCGGCTCAGGCACCCGCTCTCCGATGCCGTGGGGGAGGACCTGCGGGCCCGCCTTGACCCGGAGACCTTGCCTCGTGGCGGATACGCTCACACCGTCAACAGCACCTCGAACGACGACAACCAGGCGACCGGCGCGTCGTTCCGGATCGTCGCCGACGTCGGAGACTGGGACCGCTCTCTCGGTACCAACACCCCCGGGCAGTCTGGCGATCCGGCGAGCCCCCATTATCGCGACCTCCTTGGACCGTGGGCCGTCGGGAAGTATTTCCCGGTGTTCTTCTCCCGCTCCAAGATCGAATCCGTGACGGAGGCGACGACGGTCCTTCTTCACGACTGACAAAAGGGGACGCAGCTCGTTTTCCATCCGGCAGCCACTCTCGCTGTTCTCGGCATGGGGTGCGGGGCGGTCAAGCAGGCGTGAACATCCCGAGCGAGGGCTGTTCCGCCGGATTGAGATTCGAGAGCCTCAATTCGGGGACTCGAAAGGCCGAGGCGGAAAGACAAGATCCATCATCAGGAGCTGGAATTCGGGATGCGCGCGGAGGGGGACAAACTCGGGGGCCGCGAGCGCGTGAAGCAGGCGACGGGGGTCACGATAAGGCGGCGCCGCGCGAGCCCGGGTGATCCGATCGAGGGCCGCCTCGAGCTGGGCGGCGACACCAGAAAAGCGGGCCGCCGAGGAAAGGGCCGGATCGCGGTTGATGGCATCCGCGACAAGGAGGTGCACGGCGGCTGAGCGGATCGGCATACCGGCTCGATCCGAGGCCCCGCGCTCGGCTGCCGCCGCGCCGGCGAGGGCGGCACGATGATCGCCCGATCGCGCCACGGTGCCAGCGCGGCCAAGGCGCAGGGCGAGGACGTCGTCAGCCGCGGCCAGCCCCAGCGCGCGATCCCAGTCGGTGAGCGACTCGCGAAGTCGGCCGAGTCGCCCCAGAAACTCGGCCCGGGCGGCGAGCGCCTGGACGAGCTTGCTGCGGATCTGCGCATCCTCCGAGGATCGGGCCCGCGCCTGATCGAGGAGTTCAAGGGCGCGCATGAACAGTGATTGCGCCTCCGCAGTCCGGCCCAGCTCGCCAAGCAGGGTACCCAGGTCGGCGTTCAGGGGGCCTACCAGCCCGAGATTTGACACAGAGCTCGGGTCGTCTCGCAGGACCGCCTCGCTGATCGCCAGGGCCTCGCGGAGCCGGGTCTCGGCCTCGCGGTTGCGACCTGTTTCCCGGTCCTTTTGCACGCGGGCACGGATGGTGTTGGCGAGGTCGTAGCGGTACTCGGTCAATTCAGGATAGGCGGCGACCAACTGCCGGAGGATCGTCGCTGCGCGATCCAGGTCGGACAGGGGCCGGACCGAATCGCCGAGCCGCCACGACAGGTCCGCGGCACGTCGCAAGTGAATCGCGAGCCGGTGCGACGCCGGATGGTACTTCGGATTGATGCGGAGGATCTCCTCGACCTCGTTCACCACCCGCCGATCGAGAGTCGCCGCAGTCGCGATCGACCCGCTCTCACCATCGATCCCGGCCAGTATTCCCAGAGTCGTGGCCAAGTGCATCCGGTAGATGACGTCGCGAGGCCGGATCCGGACGAGTCGCTCCAGGAAATCTCGCGACAATGCGAGCCTTGCCCGCGCGGTCGAAAACTGCCCGTTCTGGGCGTCGAGCTGGCCCAGATCAGCGTGGGTCACCCCGACGCGTTCGAGGAACTCGGCGACATTCGGCATGGTCCTCACCTGCTCTTCCTGAATTGCGAGCGCCTTGCGATACCAGGCGCGGGCTGCCTCGGATTTGCCCTTGTTCTGCTCGGCCGCGCCCAAGTTCTGGTAGCAGGAGCCGAGGTTACTCACGTACGATTCGCGGCGCGGGTCGTCGGCGGCAACGGCTGCGACCAGCCGCTCGCGCAGAGCCGTCGATTCGGCCAGGGCTCGCCCCTGCTCGTCCCGTTGTCCGGCTTCGCCGTACAGGATCGAAAGGTTGTTGAGCGACGACGCGTGTTTGTCGAGGACCTCGAGATCGTCGGGATGTTCCAGGACGAGCCGCGATCCGATCGCGATCGAGGCGATGTAGTCGCGGCGCGAACCGTCAAGGTCGCCATGGTCCCACAGGAAGTCGGCGCGGTGCTGAAGCGTCTCGGCCTGCAGGGCGCGGTCGCGATAGTCGGCAGGAAACGCGCGCACCAGGCGATCACAATCAGCCAGCGCCAGATCGAACAACTTGCGCGCGTCGTCCGGGCGACTCGCCTTGTCGTAACGGTTGCCCAGAAAGGTTCGCGTTCGCGCCAGCAGATACTGATGATCGTGCGAGGCGGGACCGTCGCGGAGCACTCGCTCAAGGTTGTCTCGAGCCTGCTCCAGAGTGGTGATCGAGTCCTCAACTGACCCGATCTCGCTCATGAGCTCGCCGAGGTCGAACTGGGCCCGCCCGAGCCGGGCGCGCGAATCGGGGTCGGTCAGCCCGTTGTCCTCGATGTTGCGGGCGAGCCGGCGGTAGAACCGGAGCGGCGCCCGGAGCAAAGCCTGGCGAAGAGTCTTCATCTCGGGCTGCTTCAGCAGGAAGTCGCGGGTGACGCCGGTGTCGTATTCGCGGATGGCGTCAAGCGCAAGCTGCGACTGCTCCTGCGCGAACCCGCGGGCCTTGGTTTCGTCAAGTCGGGCCCGCATCTCTCGTTCCAGAGCCTTGCGGGTCTGCGCCTGCTCTCGGCCGATGGCCAGCGCGGCGAGCGTTGCCACGGTCGCGATCACCGCCAGCGACGCCGCGGCCGCCCGCGTCGCCGAGCGGTGCCGCCGCGACCAGCGGGCTAACCGCCGCGACCAACTCTCGGGCAATGCCGTCACAGGCTCATCGGCCATCCACCGCTCGATGTCATCGGCCAGGGCGCGCGGCGAGGCGTAACGATCGTCGGCCCGGAGCGCCATGGCTTTCTTGCAGACTGCCTCGAGCGTCCTGTCGATCGACGGGTCGAGCTGGCGGGGAGGCAGGAACTCAGCTTTCTGCACGGCACGGAGCACGGCGCCGACGTCATCGCCTTCGAAGGGCGGCTTGCCCGTGAGCAGGCAGTAGAGGGTTGCGCCCAGACTGTACACATCCGACCGCGGCTCGAGCCGATCGAGCTCGCCGCGGGCCTGCTCCGGGCTCATATAGCCAGGCGTGCCCATGGCCAGACCGGGCAGCGTCTCGGCACTGCCGTGTGCTGAGCTGGGCAATAGCGTCCGCTCTTCCGTCCTCGTGTCGTGCCTGCCGGTCGCCTTCGCGAGGCCCCAGTCGACGACCAGCGTCTCGCCGTGCTTGCCCACAATGATGTTGCCAGGCTTGATGTCACGATGGAGCACGCCACGCGAATGGGCGTAGTCGATCGCGTTGCAGACGTCCAGGAACCGGCGGAGAAGCTTGCGGAGGTCCAGGTCGCGCGATCCTCGCGTGTCCTCTGGACGGGCGGTTTCGGAGCCATCGCCCTGGTGAGTTCTTGACCCGGTCCCACTCGGCGCAGCGGACCCGCCGTGATAGCGTTCGATGGCCTCTTTCAAGGAATCACCACGGATAAACCGCATAGCGTAATAGGGGCGGCCGTTGCCATAGGTACCAAGTCCGTAAACAGGAACAATGCCGGGGTGCTCCAGCCCGCCGGTAATCTCGGCCTCGATGAGAAAGCGGGATCGACTGGTCGGATCGTCGGCGTGGCGGTCGAGGATCTGCTTGAGCGCCACCTCTCGGTTGAGCTCGGCGTCGAGTGCCACGAACACCGCCCCCAGGCCGCCTCGGGCGTGGGGACGCAGGACTCGGAATCGCTGGCCCTCCGAGGTTGCGGTGCCGACGGCATAGCTGCCAGTGCGGTCACGGTCGCTGTCGTCATCCGCGCTCGAACCGACGTGGGTCAGGGTTGCCTCGATCTCCGGATCACCGATCCGAGCGAGGCTCTCGCGTGTCGAGCGTCCCGCATGGACCGCGGCCAAGCTTTTTTCGGGGTCGTCGCCGTGCAGCTTGAGGTGCTTCTTCACGAGTGCCTGGATCAGCGCCCGGCCTTCGTCGTCAAGGGCCCCCTGTTCGACCAGGATCTCGGCCATGGAACGATCTTTGGCGCGAGTCCACGCGTGGAAGGCCGCGACCAGGGCCGATTGGTCGATCAGGCCCATCTGAAAGGCGAGCATGCCAAAAAGAAGGTTTCGTTCCGCGCGGGCTTCGGCCATGAGTAAGACTCCCGGTGAATCGCCGGTGCTCATGGGCGCAATCGGCCGAGACGGCCTTGCCGGCAGGCAGTCACGATGGCCACATCGCTCCGGAGAATCGTCGGATTATCGCAGAGCGGGTTGACTCGTTCACCTTAATTGTGTTGGTTGAGCGTGAATGGAACAAGGAAATCAGGAACGGCTCGTAACCGATCGAACGGCCAACGCCGAGGATCGCGACAAGAGTCGAGCGCGCCGTCCAGATCATTAAAAAAGGGTTTGGGACTTATCGATTAGCAAATCAGTCGAGCAGCCTTTCTCCGGTTCGTTCTCAAACTGATTGTCGAGAGCGGAGGTCACGGCCGCAATTCCCAGGCTTCGAGCGAGCGCAACCGGGCCGCGCCGCCGGTCGCGAAGAGGCTTACTCCCCGGCTTCCCGGCTGCGGGAAGATCTGGTCCGTCAGGACCACTCGTCCGCCGTCCGCGAAGACTTCCACGGAGGTTGCGTCGACAATCACGTGGAGCCGGACGAGTTGACTGCCGTCTCCGACCGACAGGCGGGCGAAGTGGCGGCCGGCGAAGTGAGGGCTAAAGCCGACGGCACAGGAATGAGCCCGGTCCAGGAAGACCGTCGCCGCGCGACGATCGACACCGATCACGGTCTCCTCCCCGTCACCACAACGCACTTTCAGGCCGAACTCATCGAGGTGATACTCGCCCCCAAGGAAAACGAGCCCGTTCGGGTCGTTGATAAAATTCTTGGCGGGTGTGAACTGGAATACGGGGCGATGCCCATCGCGTTCGCCGGCTCGCGAGGGCGATCCGGGCACGAGGCACAAGACGACGAGCGAGTGAATCAGCATCGCAGAACGCATGGTGGTCCTTTCCCCCGCGCTAGCAACGAGCACGGTCAATCGATATCATAGATGAGGAAACAGAGTGGCCCGAGCGAGGCTTCTTCCATGCGTCCTGAAGAACTCCGAGACACGCTTCGACACCAGCCCTTCGAGCCATTCCGCCTGGTGATGACCGACGGGGCGGGATTCGAGATCCGCCATCCGGACCTGCTGTGGGTCGGCCGATCGACGGCGATGGTTGGCTTGACCGGTGAGCCGGGTCTGACGTTCTACGAACGAGCCGTCAAAATCACGCTTTTACATGTCGTTCGGCTCGAACCGCTCGGAGTTACGCCGTCCTCGGCACAATCGAGTGGGCCTTGACCCATTGCTCCGCTCCGGACCAGCGAACGCTCATTCCGCACTCAGCCGGAATTGTTGCCGCGCCTCTTCCGGCGGAAGGGTCCGACCTTCCAGAGAATCCTTCAGTCCAGCCTCGACGGCCTGTAAGAGTGCCGGCCTCGCCAATATCAAAGTCGAATACTTCTCGCTCTATCTAGGTCAAATCGGTAATGTTTCGCTTCGTGGGCTCCTCTCGGAACTCCCACGACTTCCCAAGGGTTCATGGTTGCCCGCAGTTCTTGGCTCGGGGAAAAGGGAAAACGCCACCTATGGATAAACCTAAAATACGGCGTGGACTTAATAAATAATTGTTATATAATATTAGAGCAGAAACGGGGACGGAGCAGAAACGGGGACGGAGCTAGTTTGCTATAATGGAGCCACTCGCGCTGTTCTTAGCAGAGCAGAAACGCGGACGCAGCTAGTTTGCTATAATGGAGCCACTCGCGCTGTTCTTGGCAGAAGACAGAACGATACCAGAACACCGAGGTCGACGTCAATACTAGCTGCGTCCCCGTTTCAGGGCGCCGCGAGGCCCGATACCCACATGAGGATCGCCGACGCCGTGCCGTCCATCGTTGGTTCGTTGGACACATAATCCTTGATGTCGTCGTGATAAACGGCCCGCTGGTCCTGGAAGCGGGCGAGCGGATCCGGTTCCGAGATCGAGACGCCTCGCTGGGACCGGAAGATGCGCTCGTAGACGGGCCCGTCCACCAATCCACCGCGCACCGAGCGGCCTGTGAGCTTCGTCGTCTGAAGGTGGACGTCCTTCGGGAACACGCGGCCGACCTCCGTGAACATCGTGTAGCCCCACGGGTTGCGGCCGAGCAGCCAGTCGCGGTTGCGCGCCGTGAATCCGCGGTAGTGCGCGTCCCCGGTCATGCGCTCGTAGAAATTGCACTGTATTACGAGCGCGACGAGGAGGTTGTTCGAGCACCAGATGAACGGCACCCCGACGCGGTACGGGTTGGCTTCGCCGGCGCGGACGCAGCGGTCGATCCCGACTCGGTAGTAGCCAGCGAGCAGCTTCTGGAAGTCGGCATCCACAAGGTCATGGAGCCGAAAGTGGCCGACGTTCATGAACGGGTAGAACTGGTAGTGCTTCACCTGTTCCTTGCCCATCCACGTTTCGCCGCCTGCGAGTTGTGCGTAGTGCTTCGCCTCGCCGAGGTAGCGGCGCTCACCGGTGACGCGGAACAGTTCCGCCGCGCCCCATTCCATGTCATCGGCCCAGGTTGTCTCCTCGTAGCGGTAGGGAGCCATGTAGGAATTGCCCTGCTGCGCCCCCTCGTTGGCGCGGCCCAGTTCATAGACGTCCTTGCCGGCTTTCAGGCAGCGCTCGGCGAAGCCGCGGTCGCGCAGGTCGTCCTTCCAGGTCTCGTACGCCAGCGCCATGGCGGCGGCGTACCGGCCGGCGAGGTTCGCCACCCCGGTCGACTCGCTCTTGAATTGCCGCAATCCCTGCGGGCGCCCGTCCGCGAAATAGACGACGCGCGCGCCTCCCTTGCCCCAGCCGTAGTCCGCGATCTCGTCACGCGGCAGGCGGAAGCCGACATGATCGCGGTCGTCGGCAACCTGGTGATAGAGCTGGTCGGGCGCGGGGTGGAGCTTGAGCATCCACTCGAGGCCCCAGCGAGCTTCGTCGAGAACGTCGGGAAGCCCGTTCGGGCCAGGATCGCCGCGGGCATCGACGCGGTCGGGAAAGCGCCAGCCCTTGGGCGCCAGGCGTTCGCTCAGCGCATGGGCCAGAAGCATCTGGGCCGTGGCGTTGCCGGCAGTGAGGTGATACTTCAGCAAGTCGCCAGCGTCGTGCCAGCCGCCGCGGGCGTCGATCGGCGTCCCGGCGGGCAGGGGACCGAAGGCGGTCCGGCCGTCGGTCTGGTGGCACACCGCGCCGAGCCACGGGTTGTAGCCGCACCGCTGCTGGCGCATGAAATCCAGCAGTTGGTCGGGCAAGCCGGCCAGCGCGAGCTCGCCGATGGCAAAGGGTAGCGATCTCGCCTCGCCGAGCTGCAGCAGGTAGCGTCCCGGCCGGGTTAACCCCGTAAAGTCGAGTTCGGCCTGGTGGTCGAACGCCCCCCACCGTTCACCGGGCAGCGGCCGGGTCTTGCCTGCGAAGACCGACGCGCCGGAATCCGCGGCGATCACGGCAAACGCATCAGGCAGCGGCGATCCGGAGAACGCAACGGCGATCTTCGTGTCCCTGGCCCCGTAGCCGACCTGATTGGCGCGAAGGAAGACCTCGGCACGAAGCGGTGACGCGAAGAGGAGCAGGCCGGAGAGCAAGGCCAGGAGGACCGAGGGACCACCCGTGACCCGTGATCTGGGACCCGAGATCCATTCACGATGTCCGAGGC